>CAYUYS010000121.1:0-5854 GCA_964449415.1 uncultured Paludibacteraceae bacterium
TTTTTTGTTCAAAGGCTGATTCGTTTTCTCTTGTTGTCCGCATGCTTTGCATTTTGTCTGTACCATATTCATTTTTATTTTTGAGGTTATTAATTTAGATGCTTAAACGCGTGTTCGGCAAAGGTACAATAAAAAAAGCAATCTTGCCCCACTCAAGCAAATGACCGAAAACCCAAACTCCGCATCACTGCCGTGTCGGGCATTCCCCGAAGGGAAACAAACCGGTGAAAAAAAGACGGTTTTTCGTTTAACTGTCTGCACGCGACCAATCATCCCGCCGATTTGCTGAAATTGACCGGCTTATTTTGTGAACCAAACATTTTTTCGTATTTTCGCGCGCTCAAGCAGCACCCGTTCCAAACGGACAAATGAATTAACTGAACTATCGTAATCAAATAACATTGAAATGGCAACATTAGAGAAAATCAGAAGCAAAGGTGTTTTATTGCTCGTTATCGTGGGCATTGCCTTGCTCGCATTCATTATTGGCGATTTTTTAAATTCAGGCGCCACTTACTTTAACCAATCCCGTGAAAACGTAGCTGAAATTGCCGGTCAGAGCATCCATATTCTGGAATATCAGAAAGCCATCGACGAAATGGTGGATGTATACAAACTGCAGTCCGGCATGAACGACCTTACGGAAGACCAGATGGCGCAGATCCGCACATCCGTGTGGGAAACCATGGTGAGCAACCGTTTGCTGGAGGTGGAATGTGAAAAAATCGGCCTGACCGTGACCAGCCAGGAACTGGGCGAACGCATCTTTGGCAGCAACCCCCATCCGCTCCTGAGCCAGTGCCGGGCGTTTATGGACGAAAACGGACGTTTCAGCCACAATGCCCTCATGCAGTTTTACAGCTATGTGAATCAGGATGGAGCCGAGCAGTCGGAAGAACTCATGCGCCTGCGCAACTACTACCTGTTTTGGGAAAATGCCGTGCGCAGCAGTCTCCTGCAGGAAAAATACGTCGCCATTCTGAGCAAGGCCGTAACCGCCAATGTGCTGGAGGCCAAAAACAGCTTTGACAGCCGAAAAACCACAGTGGATGCGTCCTATGTCATGCAGCCCTATTACGCCATTCCCGACTCTGTCGTCAGCGTGAGCGACAGTGAAATAAAGTCGCTTTATTCCAAACGCAAGGAACAGTACAAGCAAGAGCCGAACCGAACCATACATTACGTTTGCTTTGATATTGTGCCTTCGGAAGCCGATTATGAGGAAGTAAGGCTCTGGATGGAAAAATTGAAACCGGAGTTTGACACAACGGACGATGTGGCCGGCTTGGTCAACTCCAATTCGGACATTATGTACGACGGCAGCAACTACTCTCAGTCGACCGTTCCGGCAGAATACAAGGAATTTGCCTTCAGTGGCAGCAAAGGGGATGTTACGCCCATCGAATTTTCGGATGATACCTACCGGACGGCCCGCATTATGGAAGCAGGCCTGATGCTTCCCGACTCGGTGAAATTGCGTCACATTTATCTGGCGGACAACAACGAGGAGCGCATGGACAGTATCGTAGAGGCCATTCGTGGCGGTGCGGATTTTGCCGCGCTGGCAAGCAAGTATTCGGCTGTGCCGCAAACGGCAGCCAACGGCGGTGAGATAGGCTGGGTAGGCGAATACGGCCTCGCTCCGGAAATAGCCGAACCGGCATTCAGCAAAGCAACCAACGAAGTGTTTACCGTAAAACAAGGCTTGGAAGCGCAAATCTTCCAGATTATGGAAAGGAGCGAGCCGACACCGAAAGTAAAACTGGCCATCCTGTCGCGTAAGGTAACACCGAGCAGCCGCACATACAGTGCGTTGTACAACAGCGCAAAACGCTTTATCGTGGAACACGGAACTATGGAAGCCTTCGAGAGCGGAGCCAAGGAACAGGAGTTGACGGTGATGCCTGCCTTCGGCCTGCAGAAGAATACGGAAAAAGTAGGTTCTCTGGCACAATCGCGCCAGATTGTGCGTTGGGCGTTTGACGACAAGACGAAAAGAGGCGCTGTGTCTGATGTGTTTGAATGCAACGACTGCTTTGTGATTGCTCTGCTCACCGAGGTAAACGATGGCGAATACCGTTCCTTGCAAAACGTGAGCGGCGAACTGAAAGCGGAATTGATAAAGGACAAGAAAGCCGAAAAAATAATGCAGGAGATGAAAGCCGTCTTGGCCAAGGACAACACGCTGGAAGCCGTGGCAAAAGCCGTGAAAGCCGAGGTGCAGCAGGCCGAAGGAATCAACTTCAGTTCATACCGTTTCGGTACGGCCGGCGTTGAGCCCGGTCTGATCGGACTGGCTCCCTACATGGAAGTGGGGCAGCTTTCGGAGCCCGTGAAAGGCAACAACGGCGTGTATGTTATCCAAACAAGCAATCCGAAAGAATCGGATGCTACATACAACGAAGCGTCCGAATTGATGCAACTGAACATGTACACGAGTTATTCCTTGCCCTACAGAGCGATTGAACTCATTCGCCAGAAGGCCTCGATAGAAGATAACCGCGCCAACTTTTATTGATAACCTCCTGTTATAATAGTTGAAACAGTCAGAAAGCATCCTTTTCAGGGTGCTTTTTTGTTATCCGCTGCCGTTTGCACGACGGGCTTCCCGGCTTGGCTGTTTTGTCCGCCTTATTTGACATTTCAGAAAACGTAAATGTCACTTCGTCAAAAAACCGTTGGCTTTCAATAGGTCTCGGTCTAACTTTGTCTCACAAACTTAAATTAGAATAGCCATGAAAAGACAACTACTTTTTTTCTTCCTCTCGTTTTTCTTCTTTCAGCTGACAGCAGCTCCTTACTATGTAAGAGTGAACGGAACAACAGACTATCCGACCGAAGCACTCGCAGAAACCGATTATGAGGGACGTTCCCAATACAAGGCATCGGCGGTGGCCTTGCAGGTCGGTGATGTGATTACGGTATACGATGCCGGTTCTGATGTGGCATGGGCGATTACGGCATTGGATCCGTACGGCGCGCATGCGAATTTCACGTCCTCTGCCGCCGGTGTGGTTTGCGCGGTGGAGGGATGTTATGACATTTACGTGAAAACGATGTATAACAACGACCAGCTTTACATAGAGGCATCCGATGCCTGTTCCGAGCAGGATGCCGATCCCGAGCCGGAAACGGAGCCGGAAACCTCGACAGGCGAATACACTCCGGGCAACTATACGAATGCCGTACCGGATGCCTGTACGGATGTTATGATTCAGGCTTTCTATTGGGATTCGTACAGTTCGGATGCAAGTCTGTCCAAATACGGAACAACGCAATGGGCAACCTTGAACGAAGAAGCCGGTGAGCTTGCCGGATATTTCGATTTGGTGTGGTTGGCTCCTTCGGCCAAGAGCAGCGGCGGAACCGGCTATCACCCCAAGCAATGGTGTAATCAGAACAGCGCACACGGCATGCGTGCCAAACTCGAACAGCTGATAACCAACCTGCATGCCGGCGGAGCCAAGGTGATTGCTGACATTGTCGTGAACCATCGCGACAACCAAAGCTCGTGGTGCGATTTCTATCTGGAAGATTTCGGAGAATACGGAACGTACCAGCTCACGTCCGAACATATATGCCAAGACGATGAAGTGAACTCCGATGCGTCAGCCGGCTCCTGCATAGGTGCGGCAACCGGAGCAAACGACACGGGCGAGCAATATGCCGCCGCACGCGACTTGGACCACACAAACTCCTATGTGCAGGATGCCGTCAAGGCCTATCTGAAATGGATGAAGTATGAAATGAAGTACGATGGCTGGCGGTTTGATGTAGCCAAAGGCTTCTCGGCCTCTTATTTCGGCGATTATGCGACGGATGCACAAAGCTATTTCTCCGTAGGAGAGTATTTTGACGGCAGCTACGACTTGCTTGTCAGTTGGATAGATGGCACCGGAAAGCGTTCCACTGCATTTGATTTTGCCTTGAAGTACAGCGGACTGAATGAGGGGCTTGCACAAGGTGATTTGAGCAAGCTGGTTTGGATGAGCGGTAGTACGCCCCAGCCGGCCGGACTGATACACAGCGATTATCGGAAATACGCAGTCACGATGGTGGACAACCACGACACCTTCGAGCGCGATAACGGCAGTGACTTTGCACCCATAGGCAACCGCGATCTGATCTTGCAGGCCAATGCGTTTATCCTGAGCAGTCCGGGCATACCTTGTGTGTTCTATCCGCATTGGGCAACATACAAATCGGACATCCAGAAGATGATCATGGCCCGCAAGGCTGTCGGCGTGCACAGCCAAAGTGCCGTGACCGTGAATGACTACGGAACAGACAAATACATAGCCACCGTAACCGGCAAGAACGGCACCCTGATGGTGAAAATCGGCAGCGGCAGTGGCAGCGCCGTCACTCCGGATGGATACACAAAAGCCGCCTCCGGTACCAATTGGGCCATGTACACGCAGACCAATTCGGCTCCTGAACCGGTGCTGATGGTCAGTCCGGCCGGCGGCAAATATTCGGGAGGCGTGGAAGTGACCCTGAGCGCACTGAATGCAACGGCCATTTATTACACCCTCGACGAAACCGAGCCGACAAGCACAAACGGGACTTTGTACAGCGACCCAATAACCATTGGCGCAACCACAACAACCCTGAAGGCAGTGGCCGTGGGCGACGGCGGGCAAAGCAAGGTGCAAACGCATGTGTACCAGACAGCACCCCGCACCGAACCGATAACCGTGAAACTCCGGAAGCCGGACACGTGGACGGTGGTCAACCTGTGGGCATGGGAAGATGACGGCACCAACCTGTTCCCGGGCGGAAGCTCCGCCACATGGCCCGGAGCAGCCATTACGGACGAAGGCAACGGCTGGTGGAGCCACTCATTCGACCTGACCCTCGAGAGCGTGAACTTCCTTTTCAACGACGGAAAGGCCAGCGGCGGCGAACAGACCGACGATTTGTATACCGAAGAATCGGCCTGCTACGAATGGAACGAATCGCTGCAAATGGCCGTGCAGACCGATTGTGCAACAACCGCATTGACACAAACCACCGCGGAGCAAACGTGGATTTATCCGAATCCGGCATCCGATTTCTTGCACGTCCGCGCGGCAAGCCGGATAGAGCGGGTGTGCATTTATTCCGTCACAGGCAAAATGGTGAAACAATACGTGCCGCAACAAGCCGGCGAACAATGCACGCTCGAGGTGAACGACCTCTCCACAGGCCTGTACCTGATACAAGTAACCACCGCCGCGGGTGCGCAGACAGAGAAGTTTATGTGTAAATGAGTAAATAGGAATAGGGTTTAGGGCTACGTTTTTTCAGGTATAAAAAAGATAGTGTGTTTTAGTTTTCAGCCCCAAAACATGTATAACTTCAAAAACAAAAAGCCATGAAAAAGATTACTTTATTGCTGATGTCGCTGGTGGCTACCACCTGCCTAATGGCTGCCGACATTGCCGGCGGCACGATGTTGTACCTGAAACCGAACGCCTACTGGCAAATGTACGATGCCCGCTTTGCGGCCTATTTCTTCTATGACGGCAGTGATAACACTGCGTGGACGGATATGGAGGCAGTGGCGGGAGAAACGGCCTTGTATGTCACGACCGCTCCCGAAGGAACATGGACAAACGTGATTTTCTGCCGCATGAACCCTGCAGAAGCGGAAAACAACTGGGATAACAGGTGGGATCAAACCGATGATTTGACCTACGATGGCACGAACGATCTGTACACGATTACAGAAGGCTCGTGGGATACCGGTTCTTGGTCGGTATATACGCCCGCCGGCCCCCAAATAACCGTGAGCATTCCTAGCATAATCGCTGTGGGCGAACCGTATACCATTACAGCCACCCTGACAAACGCACCGGAGAGTGCTTACTTA
>CAYUYS010000122.1:0-5827 GCA_964449415.1 uncultured Paludibacteraceae bacterium
GCGCACGATGATAAGCCCCGAATTGGAATGGATTGAAATACAGGATACGGACGAAGGGTGAAGGTTTGTGTAGGCCCGGGTCCGGGTGAAGAGCGCCGGCAGCTGCCCCACTGCCGGAGGGGCTGCTCCCTCCCCGTCGCAGCGGGCTTGTCTCGGCCGGTCACGGGCAGGCCGGGGTAAACACATCCAGCTCCGGCACAAGCAGGGGAGTGGGTATGTGGCCGGCACTCAGTATGCTGTGATACAGGAAATCGGTCCGGTAAAACCTGTGCCGGTTGGCCTCCAGGGCCTTTATTTTAGCTTCGTTCCGGCGGGCGTATTCATCAGAACACCATATCAGGCAGGCCGGATGCTTGAGGGCGTGGCAGTCGCTTGCGTGCAGCCAGTTGCCCTCTTCGCCCAGGGCTTCGCCGTGGTCGGACAGATAGAGCAGGATGGCGTGTTTGTCCTTCAGGCGATCCATCAGCTGTTTCAGGAAGAAATCGGTGTAGACAACCGTGTTGTCATACGCGTTGATAATCTCTTCGGGTGTGTTTTGGGTGATTACCCTGTCTTTGGCCACAGGGAGGAACCGCCGCCATGGGTCGGACACATGGTTGTTGTAAAACCAGTGGCTGCCTATGGTGTGCAGTATGATGAGGTTCGGCTGCGCCATGTCCGGCAGCAGCGCATCCAGGGCGGGCAGCATGTCTTCGTCGAGCCATTCGCTGTATACGTACACCGTCCGTTCGGGGTGTGTGTAGATAATCGTGTCGCATTCGTTCAGGAAATAGATATAGGTATAGGCCGGGTCTTGGTTGGAAATCCACGTGGTTGCAAAGCCGGCGTTTTTGAACAGTGTTATGAACGAGCTTTCTTCAAAGGCCCGCTCTTCGTGAATGCTGTCGGCCCTTGTCAGTATGTGCGGCAGGCTTCGGTTGGTATGTGTGTACTCGCTGTATATGTTTGCAAAGGAGTAGACATGCTTTTCTTGTTGCAGGAAAGGCGTTGTCGGCCGGCTGTATCCGTTGATGGCCAAATGGTCTGCCCGCAAGGATTCGCCCAGCACAAGCATTACGATTAACGAATCGTTCGGCAGCGAATAGCTCAGCGTGTCGGGACAGAAGCGTTCGAGCTTGATTTCGTGCTGCATTTCCTTGTACTGTTTGACATTATAATATACGTTGAAGGGATACCGTTGCATGATGCCGTTGCGCAAACGGTCGTGGCTGTTCAGCAATACCAGCAGCCCAACAACGGCGATGGGCAGTTGCAGCCAAGGCCGGCATACGGAGATATGTCTGAACCGGAAGTAAACCGCAAGGCCGGAAATCGCCATATTGAACACAACAAGCAATACCAAAGCCCAAGTGACCAGCTCTGCCGATGTCTGAAAATCGTTGTGAAGCGTTGCATCTATCAGCATGGGGGTCAGTGTGGCCTTGTAGGCATGTCTGTAATAGCCCACGACGGTGCCCAAGATACAGAAGACGGGAAACAGCACTGCAAACACATATTTGTTCAGCACCATGACATACAGCAGCAAGAAAATACCGATACAAACGCAGCACCAATACGCAAAAACGGACAGTGCCGTGAGGAAACTGTCAACAGGGTTGTCCAAAAAATCTTGGAGAACATAAAACACACCCGCCCACAAGGTGCACACCAAAAGAAACAGCAAAAGACGGCAGGTAGGGTTACGGAAGATGCTTTTCATACGCACGGCCTAAACAAAACGGCAAATATCTGTTGACAAAGGCAATAACCGGTAATAACAACATGAGTGACAAGATACTGTACAGCAACATGACCCACACGTGGGAAGAATAGATAGACAGCGGCAGTCCGAACACAAACACCGTGATTGCCTTGATAAAACTGCCCGCCATCAGGTGCAAACACAATACAATCAAGGTGTTCTGCCCGATATAGGAAGAAACACGAAACAACCGGGGGCAACGCTTCATGCCGGCCGTGCACAGCATGGCAAACGCACAAAAGAACACGATGCCGACATACGCGCCCGCAAGAAAACAAAGGTAATTGCCGTATTGGTTGCTAAAGACTTTGGTTTCTCCCTGCTGAAACACACGCACTATCCACATAATGACAAACGAACAAAGCATGATGCCAAGCAGCATCGGCTTCCTGATGGTTTCCGCTTTCTCCAATCCCGACAGCTCTTTGATTATGTTCCCTGCGCCGTAGAAAAGCATCATGGACATAGCCGCGTTGATTCCCCAAGGCAATAAGAAAGTCAGAAATGTACTACCGTAGCCCAACACGGCAAAGACAAGCAACAACAAGAGTTTATGGGAAACTTTCTTTACATACCGAAAGCAGATGAAATAGATATTCTCCACCACAAACAAACAGGGCAAGAACCACAAAGGAACGCAATGCGTCAGCATCGAGGCGTTGCCGTAAAGGATGCCCAACAAGGGACGCCAAAACGCTATATCCAGATCGGTTTCTATGCCGTAGTGCCGCCCTATCAACAACCAAAACACATAATTCACGACATTGAAACACAGATAGGGAACCAGGATGGTCTTTGTTTTGTTTTTGAGAAATTGGGCATAACTTGTTTCCGGGTTTACCTTTGCAAACAAACCGGACAAGAAAAAGAAAGCGGGAATCAGAAACAGCCTGATGAAAGGGCGAAAGGGTTCGGGCAGTCCCGCATGCAACAGTATGACCAAGAATATGGCAAACGATTTGGCACAATCCACCCACGCTATCCGGCCTGTTTTGCAAGGGAGACACACAGTTCTGCAAAGCATACGCAATTAATTAATGACCAGTATTTTGGCAATTCCACTTTCCGAACCATCTTCTGTCAGACAAATGGCGAGGTACACGCCCGTGCTCACTTTCCTGCCCGACTTGTTTTTGCCATCCCACACGGCCAGACTGCCGTTTGACGTGGTTTCGTACACCAGATTGCCGGCTACATCCGTGATCTTGACCGTGGTATTGTCCACCAGACCGGCTATGGTTATCATGCCCGTATAGGTTTCCCGCACGGGGTTGGGATAGGCATATATGTAGCCAAAGCTGTCTCCTCCCTGCGCGGCATCGCTCTGATAGGAGAGCAAGCCACTGCCCGTACCCATAAACACCTCGCCTGTAACGGGATTGATGGCAATCGAGATGATTTCGTTAGAAGCCAGAGGGCTGTTGGATGTGGTGAAATGCTGCACCGTTTCCTGCCCATCGGCTGACATCAGGTATATGCCGGAAGAAGTGGTTCCTATCCATTTGCGGTTTGCGCCATCTATGGCAATGGCCCGGATTTCTTCGGACTCCAACAGGAAGTCGGCAAGGTTCGTCCCGTCATTGCGCGGAATTTTAATCCTCGTGCAACTGTTGGTGCCATCGAATATATCGTTCGGGCTGGAAAATACGAGAGGCCCTACATCCGTGCCGACCCAGATAGCGCCATCGTTATCCTGTACCATGCAGTAGACTGCTTCCGGCAGTATGGAATTGCCATCCTGATCCACAAATTCCGATATAAACACGGCCTTGTCGTCAGAGGTTTCCTCCAACGTGCCGTTATCATCAAACACAACAATTCCCGGCGATGACCTGACCGAGTTAATCCATTTGTGGTTGGTGTTCTGCGACGAAATCAGCACAGAACCCAGCGTGGGTTTGTTCATCGCGCTGCCTGTACCCAGTTCGATCCAGTCGCCTGATGACAACAATACTTTCAGGGCGGTATTTGAGTTGGAATTCACCACCCAAAGATTGCCGTCTGCATCGTAGGTTACGCCATCCAGACGTATGTAATCGTATTGCTGCGTCCACGTGCCGGCCGGATAAATGGTTGTCAACGTACTGTTTTCGTGTGTGTATTGCGCATGGAACTGATTATTCCTGTATTCGTACAAGCCTGCTCCGTAGCTGGTGATATAAAAATGCGTGTTGTCGTTCGGGTCTGCAGCAACATCCATAAAGTCAACCAGCGGCAGGCCCGTCTGGGTATGTATGTATAGGCCTCTTTGGTTGCTCCACTCGCCGTCCCAGATATTTGTCCACTCTCCATTTTCGTACATCATGATATAGCCCGGCAGATTGTATTGGGAAGCCCAACGTCCTCCCTGAACCATAAACAGTTTTTTACCGGAAAAGCGCAGGTTGTAAGGCGTGTTCACCTGCGGTCCGTTGGGAATATAACTGTTCTTGGACTGCGTATAGGCATTGTAACTGACAATTCCTTGATCTCCGGCGGCAAACCAGTACAAATCGGCATCGCTGTCGTATACTGCATCCTGAACATCGGTTGTGCCCGGCAAAAAACCGGAGGCATACGCGGCATCAAAACGATACACCACGTCGGAGTATGCCAACAAGATATTGTCATTGGAATATACTTTTGTAAACACTGCCGGAGACACTTGCTGCCACGCTCCGTTCGTTCTTCGGTATAACAAATTGTCGCGGAGCAACAACAGTTCATTGTTGAATGTATGCACTTGTGCAATCGTCCCCGTGCCCGGCAGGGAGGTCATTTTTTGCCAGTTTTCGTAATTAACCAAATGGGTGCTTGTCACATCTGCCTGATACACATCGGTTGTCGTGTTGGCGTAAATGTAATTGTCCACCACAGTTACAAACAACACCTCTACTTCGGAAGCATTATCGCCAATGTAGTAAGTTTCCGCAATCTCCTTTTTGGAAATGTTCAATACCACTATGCCGAACTTGCAGGCCAGATAAGCCTTGCCATCATAAAAATAAATGGAATTGACCTCCTTGCTTGCCGTCATCGACTTGTTGTATAAATCCGGGATATTTTCTACCCCGCCCGACCGCATCAGGTCAATATTGCCGTTGCTGTACACAATGACCAGCGTTCCCGTCTCCTCGTCGTATCCCATGCAGGAAACCTGTGTGCCGTTCAGTCCGGATATTTTGCTGTAATACTCCACATTGTCATCGCGCTTGTCCACAGAAAACAACGAGCCGTCGCTCAAGCCGAATACTTTGTTTTCCGACTGTACTACTTGCGATACGCCGGTGTATGCAAAATGCGTTTGCCACTCTCCCATGGCCGGTGCCGATAATGCTGAAATGCAAGCTGCCAGGCCCGGCAGCAACACAAACATCCTGATCTGTTTCCGAGCAATCATATCATATAGGAATTTAAGAATTGCGCCAATTTACCTACGGCATTGGCTCTGTGACTAATCTTGTTTTTCTGTTCCGCAGCCAATTCGGCAAAGGTCTTGTCATAACCATCCGGCATAAAAACGGCATCGTAACCAAAGCCTTGCGTCCCTTTTTCCGATGTGGTTATTTGCCCGCCGACCGTTCCATCAAACACATATTCCTCTCCCTTTATTATCAACACAATAACGGTTCGGAAGCGGGCGGAGCGGTCTTCTATGCCGGACAAATCATCCAACAATTTTTTGCGATTCGCAACCGAATCATGCGCTTCGCCTGCATAACGTGCCGAACGCACGCCCGGCGCACCGTGCAGAGCCTTCACTTCCAAGCCTGTATCGTCTGCAAAGCAATCCAGCCCGTACGTGTTGAAAACATATTCCGCCTTTATCCGGGCATTGCCCTCCAGCGTATCTGCCGTTTCCGGAATGTCAGCCTTACAACCTATATCGGACAAACTCAATACATTTACTTTTCCGCGCAATATTGCACGGATTTCCTTCAGTTTATGTTCATTATTTGTAGCAAAAACCAAGTCCATTCTTTCATTTTTTAACGGGCAAAGATAAGGATTTCCCATGATTCCGTAGCTACTGTTAACGCTATTTTGAGCGTTTTTATAATACCACTTATTGGTCGATTTAAATTTTAGAATAAATTATATTGCTCG
>CAYUYS010000123.1:0-5758 GCA_964449415.1 uncultured Paludibacteraceae bacterium
CGCTTTCCAAGGCATTTCCTGTATTGAGATATGAAAAAAATGCCGTACATTTGCCGGGAATTTCAAAAGTGTTTTTTCACATTTTTATGATTAACAGAAACCTGATTCGGACCAAGGTAGTTTTGGTATTGTTTTCCTATTACAAAAACAACGACAAAACCATCTTATCACTTGAAAAAGAGCTACTTTTCAGTTTTCAGAAAACCTACGATCTATACTATTACTTGTTGCTGCTTGCGGTTGAAATGACACGATATTCCTGTCAGAAAATTGAAAACGGACTTGCCAAATTGCGTCCGACATACGAAGAACAGCACCCTAACAGACGTTTTGCCGACAACAAATTCATTGCCCAGCTGGAACAAAACGAACAGCTGAACAAATATCTGGATACCAACAAATTATCATGGAGCGACCATTCGGAAATCATAAAGGAACTGACCGGCGTTGTGGCTGCCACCGATTTTTACCAGGCTTACATGGAAGCGGAGACCTGTTCATACGAAGATGACAAGATCTTGTGGCGCAAGATATTCAACAAAGTCATTCTGTACAATCAGACCTTGGAAGAACACTTGGAAGAACAAAGCATCTATTGGATAAATGACATCGAACTGGTAATAAGCTTCATAGACAAAACCATCAAGAAGTTTGAAGCAGAAGAAGGCTGCCGGCAGCCGCTCATGCCCATGTTCAAGAATGAGGATGATCTGGATTTTGCGAAAAAGCTGCTGCGTACGGCCGTCCTGAACGAAACGGAATATCAAAAAATGATTTCCGAACATACGGAAAACTGGGAATACGAACGTATGGCATACATGGATAGGATTATCATGCAAACAGCCATCGCCGAACTGTTGGCTTTCCCCACAATTCCGGTCAACGTCACGCTGAACGAATACGTGGAATTTGCCAAGCATTTTTCATCCGACAACAGTTTCAAATTCATAAACGGCGTATTGGATAAAATCGTGAACATGTTAAAAAAAGACAAGAAACTTATGAAAGCCGTTATTTTACCCGACATAAAGCCATAAAAAGGTAAATTTGCAGGCGAAAATCAATTATTTACATATTTATTCTACACAATTATGACACTTTTGAACGTATTATTGGATGCCAGTGCACCAGGAACGGCCCAAAGCAGCGGATTCTCATCCATCATCATGCTCGTATTAATTTTTGCCGTATTTTATTTTTTCATGATCCGTCCACAAACCAAGAAACAAAAAGAAATACAGAAGCAGCGCGCTGCCATGAAGGCCGGAGACAACGTCATTACGGCCGGAGGCATATACGGCAAAATCAAGGAAGTAAAAGAGAACACGCTGTTGATTGAAGTTTCCGAAAATGTACGCATCAAGGTTGACAAGAACTCTGTATATCTGACTGCGGACGATGCACAGCAAGCTGCAGGAAAGTAAAAGGGAAAAAGCTCTTTAGGCATGGGTGCTGTTTGTGCATGTAAGAAACGATTTTTCCGGGTTACTGAAATTCACGGCTCATGAATATTGACTTTTCCGAAATAAGCAAAAAGATTAAGGCGTTCTTGACTTCGAAGGATGTCTTAATTTTTTCGTTATTTGTTTTGCTGTCAACCGCATTCTGGTTTATGAACGCTCTGAGCATAAATCGTGAGAGGCGGCTTACTGTCCCTGTTGAGTATCTGGGATTGCCGGAAAATATTCAAATTCTGGAACCTTTGCCACAAATCCTTTCGCTACGCGTACAGGACAACGGGAAAAATCTGTTCACTTATTACAAGAAAAACAAGATCAATCCGGTCGTTATTGACTTTTCGAACACCCGCTTCGAGGCGGAAGGCGAAGTGAATCTGTCGAAGACACAAATACAACAGAAAATAGCAGGAAGCCTGCACGGAAGCACCCAATTATTTGACTTTTCACCCGATACCATCCGGCTGCGCTACGTGATGCTTGTCGGCAAACGTGTTCCTGTGGTGTTGCAAGGACAGGTCAGTCCGGCTCCGCAATACGTGTTCAGCCAAAAAGTGCGCATACAGCCCGATTCGGTAACTGTTTTCAGTGACGCACAAACGGTAAACACCCTGACAGAGGTGCAGACCCAGGCTGTACAACTGAAGGACATTACAGACACGCTTTCGGAAACGGTACCGTTACAGGCAATTGAGCATGTGCGGTTTTCCAGAACATCGGTAAAGCTGACGGCAATTGCGGAAATGTTCACCGAAAAATCATTTACACTGCCCATAAAGCCTGTAAACATGCCGCCTCATCTGAGTGTTCGTACATTTCCGGCTGATGCAACCGTCACTTTCAACGTCGGCATCAGTAAGTTCAACAGCATAGAGGACAAAGACATCGCCGTCTTGTTCGACTATAACCGTCTGCGTCCCGGTAGCAACAAACACGAACTGGAAATAGCATACGACAGCATAAAAGCCCCGATTTTCAATGTACGCATTAAACCCAACGAAGTAGAATACATATTGGAAGAAAAACAACAATAAAACACACGACAATGAAGAAAATACAAATGGTGGATCTGCACACGCAGTATGAAGCTATCAAATCAGAAATTGATGCCGGTATACAAGCTGTTTTGGATACGTGCACGTTTATCAAAGGAGGGAAAGTCAACGATTTCCAGAAGCATCTGGAAGCGTATCTGGATGTCCGGCACGTCATTCCCGTCGGGAACGGAACCGATGCCTTGCTGGTTGCCTTGATGGGACTGGGTCTGAAACCCGGCGATGAAGTCATTACACCGACATTTACGTTCATTGCCACGGCAGAAGTGGTTGCCCTGCTCGGCCTGACACCTGTGGTGGTGGATGTGGAAGAAGATACATTCAACATTTCGACCGAAGCCATCCGCAAGGCCATCACGCCGCGGACAAAAGCCATTGTGCCCGTGCATCTGTTTGGCCAAAATGCCAACATGGAGGAGATTCTGGCCATTGCCAAAGAACACAACCTGTATGTGGTAGAGGATGCCTGCCAGTCCATAGGTTCGGAATACACCTTTTCCGATGGCCGCAAACTGAAATCGGGTTGTATCGGCAACATTGGCTGCACGTCGTTCTTCCCGTCCAAAAATCTGGGATGCTTTGGTGACGGCGGTGCCATTTTCACCAACGACGATGAGCTGGCCGCCAAGATGCGGATAATTGCCAACCACGGAATGGCCATCCGTTATCATCACGACTACATTGGTGTAAATTCACGTTTGGACAGCATACAGGCCGCCGTGCTGGATGTCAAGCTGAAATATCTGGACGACTACATTGCCCGCCGGCAAAAGGCAGCTGCCTATTATACGGAAGCCTTCCGGAACAATCCGAACATAATCACGCCCACCTGGGATGCGGCGCACACCACCCACGTGTTCCATCAATACACGCTCAAACTGAACCGGGTGAACCGTGACAGCCTGAAGGAACAGCTGGCAGAAAGAGGCATACCCGCCATGATATATTACCCGATACCGCTGCATCTGCAAAAAGCCTATCAGGACCCGCGCTACAAGGCCGGTGATTTCCCCGCGGCAGAAAAGCTGGCAAACTGCGTACTCAGCCTGCCCATGCACACCGAACTGGACGAAGAGCAGCTGAAATACATTACTGACAACGTCAATGAACTGACTGCATAAAACCGAAAAAAGCCGGCCGCCATGTTGAAACAGCAATTGCAGCAAAAACTACAGCAAAAGCTATCGCCTGCGCAAATACAGATGATCAAGATGCTTGAGTTGCCTACACTCGAGCTGGAGGAACGCATCATGCAGGAAATAGAAGAAAATCCGGTGCTGGAAGAAGGACAGGATCTTCCGGAAGAAGAGACGCACACGGAAGAAGAAAACGTGGAGGAAACCGACAGCAACGATTTCGGCGATGAGGATTTCAATCTGGATGAATACATTTCGGACGATGACATCCCGGACTACAAACTCAAGATAAACAACACGTCCAAAGACGACAAGCACGAGGACATACCGTTTTCCGTCGGGATGACCTTCCACGAGAACCTGCTGGAGCAGCTCGGACTGCAACACATTTCCCCAAAAGAACACACGGTTGCCGAGTTTGTCATTGGCAACATCGACGAGGACGGCTACCTGCGCCGCCCCATAGAGTCCATGGTGGATGACCTGGCCTTCCAACAGAATGTAGAATGCTCCGATGAGGACATGCAGCGAATGGTGGCCCTCATACAAACGCTCGACCCGGCAGGCGTGGGCGCACGCAACCTGCAGGAATGCCTGCTGCTGCAAACCGGGCGCAAACAACAGACCGCAGCAATCCGATGTGCCACACGCATACTCAAAGAAACCTTCGCGGAATTCTCGAAAAAGCATTACGACAAAATATGCCAGAAACTCGGCATCGGCGATGAGGAACTGAAAGCCGCCATCAGCGAGATTGTGAAACTGAACCCGCGACCCGGCAATGCCTGGAGCGGCAATCTGTACGAAAAAAGCATGACCACACTCGTGCCGGACTTCATTCTGGAGAACGACAACGGGGAAATAACCGTATCGCTCAACAACAGCAACATCCCTGAACTGCGCATCAACCGGGAGTACAACAACATGCTGCTCAACTACGCCGCCAACAAGGACAACCAAACACGCGAGATGCGAAATGCCGTTGCCTTCGTAAAGCAGAAAATCGACTCCGCGCGGTGGTTCATAGACGCCATAAAGCAGCGAAACGAAACCCTGCTGAACACCATGCGCGCCATTGTCGAGTTTCAGAAAGACTTCTTCCTGGAAGGCGACGAAACCTACCTGCGGCCCATGATCCTGAAAGACATTGCCGACCGCACCGGCCACGATGTGTCGACCATTTCGCGCGTCAGCAACAGCAAGTACGTACAGACCGAGTTCGGCGTGTTCCCGCTCAAGTTCTTCTTCTCCGAAGCCATGACCAACGAGGCCGGCGAAGAAATATCCACCCGGGAAATCAAGAAAATCCTACAGGAATCGGTGGAGGCGGAAAACAAGAAACGCCCCCTCACCGACGAGCAACTGATGCACGTGCTCAAGTTGCAAGGCTACCCGATTGCCCGCCGCACCGTGGCCAAATACCGGGAGCAACTGAACATACCCGTAGCGCGCCTGCGCAAGGAAATCTGAACCAACCCAAGCCTCAAGCCCATGCCCGCCCGAATCATTGCCAAAGCCGTATCCCTCCTCCTCATGCCGCTCTTCATGCCCACATACGGTATATGCCTGCTCATGTGCCTGCCGCCCTACTCTTTGCCCGCCATGCACGCCTACCGGCTCATCACCATTTTCAGCACCCTGTTCTTTACCTGCCTGATACCCGGCGGGTTCCTGTGCTGGCTGAAAAAAACAGGCCACGCGTCCAGCTTCATGCTCGAGGAGCGAACGCAGCGCACCGTCCCCTACCTGCTGTCGGCCGTTTCCTTTATGGCGTGGGCCTTGTTCCTGGCCAAAAACCTGTATGCGCCCCCTTACGTAGTGGCCGCTGCCGCCGGTGCCGGCGTGGCCCTGCTGCTTGTCCTGCTCGTGAACCTGCGCTGGAAGATAAGCGCGCACCTCACCGGATGGGGCGGATTTATGGGAGGCTTTTTCGGGATATGTTTCCAATACGGCATCAATCCCGTCGGCACGCTCTGCCTGTTGTGCCTGCTGGCCGGACTGCTGGTGTGGGCCCGGCTGTGCCTGCACGCGCACACGCCCATGCAAACCGTGGCGGGACTGTACACCGGCTTCCTGTGCAGCTTCGTACCCTGCATCTTGTTCTGACCGC
>CAYUYS010000124.1:0-5705 GCA_964449415.1 uncultured Paludibacteraceae bacterium
GGCTGGCCGCTTGCCGTAACGACGGCGCTTGGGTTTGCGGATATTTTTCTGCGGTTCGTATGCCGGCGCTTCCATGCCTTCGGGCAGAGGCATCTTGTGGATTTCCTTTTCCAAAAACTTCTCTATCGCGTAGAATTTGCCTTGGTCGGCATCCGATACGAAGGTAATGGCCATGCCCTCGTTGGCTGCACGGGCTGTGCGCCCGATACGGTGCACGTAGTCTTCGGCATCGTTCGGGACATCGTAGTTCAACACCAAAGGAATATCGTCAATGTCTATGCCGCGCGACACAATGTCGGTAGCCACCAGAATATCCACACGGCCATTTCGGAATTCATGCATCACCTTGTCGCGCTGGGCCTGGGTTAGGTCAGAATGCATCTCGTCTGCCCGGATGTTCATGCGTTTCAACTGGCGCGTAACTTCCTTCACCTTAAGCTTCTTGCCGGCAAACAAAATCACTTTGTGCAGTTCCTGCGACCGGAATAGATGCTTTATCAGCTGCGGCTTCTGCTCCTCGTGGCACACGAAGGCCGACTGCATGATGCTTTCCGGCGGCCGTGAGATGGCGATTTTCACCTCAACCGGATTATGCAGGATGTTGTTGGCCAGCAAACGGATTTTGGGCGGCATGGTGGCCGAGAAGAGAATGGTCTGCCTGTCTTTCGGCAATTTGTTCACCACGGTCATGATGTCATCGTAAAATCCCATATCGAGCATACGGTCGGCCTCATCAAGGATAAAGTATTTCACTTTGGAGAAGTCGATGCTGTACAGGTTCATGTGCGCCAAAAGGCGTCCGGGCGTGGCTATCACTATGTCGGCCCCGCTGGTCAGTCCGCGCTTCTGGATGTCCCAGGCCTGTCCGTCGTTGCCGCCGTACACCGCCACGGACGAGAAGGGTAGGTAATACGAAAAGCCCTCCATTTGCTGGTCTATCTGCTGGGCAAGTTCCCGCGTGGGTGCCATGATAATCGCGTTCAGTGCATCCTCGTCGTGGTCATCGGTGAGCAGGTTGTTCAGCAAAGGCACGATATAGGCCGCCGTTTTCCCCGTCCCGGTCTGGGCGCACGACACCACATCGTGCCCATCCATGATTACCGGAATGGTTTGCTCCTGAACCGGGGTCATTTCCGTAAAATTCATGGCCTGCAAGCCATCCAAAACTTCATCTTCCAAAGGTAATTCGTCAAAATACATATACAAAAAAGTTATGCAATCGTTTCTAAAACCAATTGGCCGTCTGCATCCATAACGGCATAAGAAAACAGGCTGATAAAATCGCCCAGAATAACCACGCGGCTGCGAGTGGCCAGCTGCAAATCGAGCATAATGTGGCGGTGCCCGAAAATGTAATAGTCAGCATGCGCCGTCTGCTCCCTGAATTTGGCATAGCGTACCAGCCATTCGTTTTGCTCGCCTGCATAGTGGTTTTCGTGCGCCAGCACTTTCCGGCGGCTCTTTTCCGACCACCACAGACCAAACTGCATGCCCAACCGCGGCGGAAAGAGCCGGAACAATTTCTGACAAACCGGGTTGTGAAACAGCTTGCGGACAAACATGAACTTGCGGTCGTCTGTGCACAGGCCGTCGCCGTGTGCAAGGAAGCAACTTTTCCCGCAGATTTCCGTGAGTGCCGGCTCGCGGTGGATTTGCATGCCGACTTCCGTCTCCAAATAGCCGAAAGTCCAAATGTCGTGGTTGCCGGTGAAATAGTGCAGTTCGATTCCCCTGTCCGACAATTCGCCCAGTTTTCCCAGAAAGCGCGTAAAACCTTTGGGCACAACCATTTTGTACTCAAACCAGAAATCGAACATGTCGCCCAGAAAATAAATGGCCGCGGCATCGTGCTTGATGCTGTCCAAAAAAGCGACCAGTTTTCGCTCGTGCTCCCGCGGATTCTTCACGATACGCGAACCCAAATGGGCATCTGCCAGAAAATACGTTTTCATAATCGGCGCAATTACAGAAAACCCAGTTCCAGTTTTGCTTCGTCCGTCATCATATCCCTGTTCCATGCCGGTTCGAACACCAAGTTTATCGTCACGCTCTTCACGCCCTCAACGCTTTCCAGCTTCATGCGGACATCTTCCACAATGAAATCGGCTGCCGGACAATTCGGCGCCGTCAGCGTCATATCCACGGTCAAATCGCCGTCGTCGGACAAATCTATCTTGTAAATCAGCCCCAAATCATATACATTGACCGGAATTTCCGGGTCGAATATGGTCCGGAGCATCTTCACTATTTTTTCTTCTGTCTGTAAAAATTCCATATCTGATACAATGAGGTTTATAAAATCATGCCGGCGGGCCGGACTTCAATCCTTGAAATAATACCTTCCTTGCCCCACGGATGCCTTGCCGTATTCTATGGCCGTGGCCGGACAGCGGTGAATGCATGCCAGACATTGCGTGCAGTTGCCCTGCCATTGCGGCTGACCGTTTTTCAGCGCGATATTGCCCACCGGGCAGACCTTGGCGCACAACCCGCACGAAGTGCAGGCATCCGTGCAGTGAAACGGTTTGTCTGTCAAGGAAAATTTGGCGAAAAGCGGGTAGACAATGCGCGATTTCAGGAAAGCGAAATGCTTGCTTTTGCAATACATTTCGGCGGGCCGGTCCGCACGTATGCAGTCAATTATCCGCGGCAAATCTTGCCGGGCGCGCGCTGTTTTGGCTGCCGCCAATTCCGCCGAATCGGTGCCGAAACCTTTCATGCAAATGTAATTGTTCGGCATTTGCAGGGCATATATGTGCCGGCACGTCCAGCCGTGGCGGGCAAAATGTTTGCGCAACATGCGGTCTGCGTAGCCGCATTCGTCGCCGCAGGTCATGATGCAATAAATCTGTTGGCCGTTATAGCCGTTGAGTTGCAAGCGGTCAATGAATTTGCCGACAATCGGCGGGATGCCCCACGAATGTACCGGAAACACAAAGCCGATGTGTTCATGCTCGTTCAGGTCAAAGGCCGGCACAGGAGGCTGCCCGCCTACAAAGTACGCACCGATAGCCACCAATTTTTCCTGAAATGCTTCAGCCACCCTTTCCGCGACCCAGCGGGAATTTCCCGTTCCTGAAAAATAAAAAACCATGTTTCGTTATCGTTTGGGTTTCACAATCAGGCAAGCAAGGCATCCAGTTGCGGATGGCCGCTCACCAACCTGCCATTCATCACCACCACGCTGTCCACGCGGCCTTTCACGCACAATGTGTTGTCCGATTTCCGGTAAATGGCCTGATGGAAAACATAACGGACACCTTCTTTCTGCACGCACAGTTTGCTGACATATTCGTCGCCCGGCCGCAGGGAAACCTTGTAGGCAATGTCCACACGGGCCACCACGGCATCGCAACCTTCGTCGTGCAACCGGGCAAAACTGACCTGCCTGCTTTTCAGAAATTCGTGGCGCGCATGTTCAAAATAGTGCTGGTAATTGGCATTGTTGACAATTCCCTGCAAATCGCATTCGTAGTCGCGCACCTTGTCCGTAAGCTCAAACGTATATTCCATAATCTCCTGTGGTTTTATAATTTCCGTATGATCGTCAGGCCGTCGCGCACGGGCAGAATGACTTTCTCCACGCGGCTGTCGGCGGCTATCATTTCGT
This sequence comes from uncultured Paludibacteraceae bacterium, assembly GCA_964449415.1. Lineage (GTDB taxonomy): Bacteria > Bacteroidota > Bacteroidia > Bacteroidales > Paludibacteraceae > CALUNA01. The sequence continues at coordinate 3,611 of CAYUYS010000124.1, forward strand.
TAAAATGCTGTATTTCGGCCGTTTGCTTGTCGCCGCGTTCGAGTGCCTGCACTATTTTTCCGCCCCAAAGCGTATTGTCCGCCAGTATAAACGCTCCCGGATTCAGCTTGTCGAACACCGCATGGTAATACGCCACATAATCCCGTTTGTCCGCATCGATATAGACCAAGTCAAAACGCTCATCGAGCTGCGGAATGACCTCCAAGGCATCGCCAATGTGCAGGACGATTTTCTTTCCGTGCTCCGACAGGGCCAGATTCTCGCGGATGCGGTCTTCCAGTTCGTCGTCCACCTCTATGGTGTGCAAGCGGCCATCGGGCGGCAAAGCCTCGGCCATGCACAAGGCGGAATAGCCGACAAAAGTACCGATTTCCAGGATACGGTACGGACGAATCATGTGGGCCAGCATACGCAGCAAACGGCCCTGCACGTGGCCGGCACTCATGCGCGGATTCAGCAACATGACATGCGCCTCACGGTCTATGTGGGCCAGATAATCCGGCTCCGCATCGATGTGTTGTTCTATGTACGCTTCCATGTCCATAAGGCGGCTCATTCGTAAGTCAATACCGATATGCTTCTTTCATCAAACACCTCGTTCGCTATTTCCTGCAATTCCACAGCCGAAATTTGCTCCACTTGCCGGTATGTTTCCTGCCACGTGGTGGCATAACCCAGATGCAGGAAACTTTTGGCCATGCCCAGCACGTTGCTTTCCCGGTTCTCCGCCGCTATGGCCATCTGCCCACGCAATTGCTGCTTGTATCTGCGCAGGGCCGTTTCGCTCAAGGGTTTGTCGCGCAGCCTGCGCAATTCGTTGTAAACCAACCGTTCGCAACGTCGTTGCTGCGCGGTGTCGCAACCAAAATAAACGGTCCAGAAACCGGTGTCGCTCAAGGGTGTGTAACTCGACTCCACTGTGTAGACCAGTCCGCGCCGCTCGCGCAAGGACAGGTTCAGCAAACTGTTCATGCCCGGCCCGCCAAGGATGTTGTTCAGCAAATACATGCCCAGGCGTTTGGGGTGATGCAAATCGTAGGCCCTTGCACCGCACATAAAATGCGTTTGATGCGTGTCTTTGCTGAAAACGGCTTTCCGCGCCGGAATCACAGCCGGAACCGAACGACGGAACGTGCGGCGTTTGGGCGGAACACACGCCAGATATTTTTCACTCCAACGCACGATTTTCCCGAAGGGAATGTTGCCTTGTGAGAAAAACACCATTTCGTCCGTATTGTATTTGGCATCAACGAAGTTCCGCAAGGCCTCCGTCCGGAAATGCCCTATCGTTTCGGCAAAGCCCAGAATCGGATGCCCCAAGGCATGGCCCTCGTAAAGCACGGCCTCAAAATCGTCGTAAATCAGTTCGGACGGGCTGTCGTTGTACGTATCAATTTCTTCCAAAACAACCGTCAGCTCCTTGTCCAGTTCGGCTTGCGGAAAGACAGAACCGAACACCATGTCGGCTATCAGCTCCATACCCCGCTCAAAATAAGGCACTAACATGGCGCAATACACGGCCGTTTCCTCCTTGGTGGTATAGGCGTTCAGTTCTCCGCCGATATTTTCCATACGGTCAATCACCTGCCGGGGCGAGCGTTTTTTCGTACCCTTGAACAAGGCATGTTCGATAAAATGCGCCATGCCAAACTCCGGCTCCGCCTCGTCGCGCGACCCGGTATTGATCATGAGTCCGCAATAAGCGACATCGGTGGCCGTTGGCTGGTGTATTATGCGAATGCCGTTAGGCAAAACAAAAGAATCCATATTTGCGGAATGAGGCGCAAAGGTACGACAATTTGAGGGTTTCTGAAAAAAGACGGTCAAGTTTTTCACAATCGCGAAAAAAAGCCTATCTTTGTCCGCGTTTTTTCAGCGGCATTGGCGTAATTGGTAGCCGCGCTAGACTTAGGATCTAGTGGAGTAATCCGTGGGGGTTCGAGTCCCTTATGCCGCACCGGAAACAGAGAATCGGGAGCAACCGGTTTTCTGTTTTTCATATCCCCCGTTTCCGAACCGGAAGCCCGTCAGCTTTTGGGCAGGCGGTAACCCCTGGGTTGAATGGAATGAAAGTCTATGGCTTGCCCGCCCGCAT
>CAYUYS010000125.1:0-5680 GCA_964449415.1 uncultured Paludibacteraceae bacterium
CCCCGCAGATATATAATACAACACGCCCAAATCATAAATAAACCTAAAAGTCTGTTCGCGTAACGGCAAGCAAGCACGCGGACTTATTGTATTCCAAACGGACTGTCCGGAAAAGCATATACACAAGGCCGAACTAATCCAGAAGGCGCATACTTACTGTTAAATGAACAATATGGTATTTGCTGTTATTGTATTTAATACAATATTGAACACACTGAAAATTCGACAGATATAGCATTGTAAGGATTTTGGTATTACAAAACAATTGCATAAATTCGCGGAAAAGTTCCTGTTAAGGTCAAATCTGATAAACAATGGAAAACATTTACAATCCGCATGTATCGGTCGACTGCGTTGTGTTCGGTTTCGACGGCGAACGCCTGAAAGTGCTGTTGCTGGAGCGACACATAACGGAAAGCGACCAACAGTACAACGACAAGAAGCTGCCCGGAAGCATTATTTACGAAAATGAAGACATAGACCACGCCGCCGCACGCGTATTGTTTGAATTGACGGGATTGAAAAACGCCTACCTGAGCCAGTTCCGCAGCTTCGGCAACCCGGACAGAATAAAAAACCCGCGCGACATTCTGTGGTTAGAAAAAACAACCAAACTGAAAGTCGGCCGCATTGTAACCATCGGTTACATGGCCTTGATGCGCATCGGCCGGAAGCTGCCGTACAATTCGGAAGATGCCTCCGCCAACTGGTATGATGTGTACGAAATAAGCCGGTTGCATTTGGCGTTCGACCATCTGCTTATCATCCAAACGGCGTTGGAACACATCCGTCACCAGTTTTATGTGGAGCCGCACTTGTTTTTTGAATTATTGCCCCGCAAATTCACCATGCTGCAACTGCGCCGGTTGTACGACACGGTATACAACGTCAAATCAGACGTGCGGAATTTCCAGAAACGAATGAAACAACAATCCTTTTTGGAAGAACTGGATGAATTCGAGCAGAATGTCGCACACAGAGCGGCACGGCTGTACAAATTCAGGAAACAGGCATCGCGGAACGCCTACAACCGCCCATCGAACACAAATACAGTCAACCAATTATAAACAACAAAATCAGCTATCATGAAATACTTACTCGGTTACGATTTGGGAAGTTCATCCGTAAAGGCCAGCCTCGTCGACGCAGCCGGCGGAGCGTGTACGGCCAGCGACTTTTTCCCGAAAAAAGAAATGGAAATCAAATCCGCGAAACCCGGTTGGGCCGAACAAGACCCCAACATCTGGTGGGAAAACCTGAAACAGGTTACGCAGAGTGTCATGCAGCAAGCCGGCATATCCGGGCGCGACATTGAGGCCATAGGCATTTCCTACCAAATGCACGGCTTGGTTATGGTCGACGAGCAGTTGCGTGCGCTGCGCGACAGCATTATCTGGTGCGACAGCAGGGCCGTCCCGTATGGCGAAGGCGCATTCCGCGCCATAGGCGAACGCGAGTGTCTGCAACATTTGCTCAACTCACCGGGAAACTTCACCTTGGCCAAATTGGCTTGGATCAAGGAAAACGAGCCGGACACATACGCACGGATGCGCTACTACATGCTGCCGGGCGACTACATTGCCATGCGGCTAAGCGGCAAAGCCTGCACCACCGCCTCCGGACTGTCGGAAGGGATAGGATGGGACTTCCTGACGGAATCGCCGGCAAGGCAACTGTACGATTACTTCGGTTTCGGCACGGATATTATCCCCGAAATAGTACCGACATTCGGCATACAAGGCTATGTAAACGAAGAGGCAGCCCGCGAATTGGGTTTGGCTGCCGGAACACCGATAAGCTATCGTGCGGGCGACCAGCCGAACAACGCACTGTCGCTCAACGTGCTCAATCCCGGCGAAGTGGCCGCCACAGCCGGCACATCGGGGGTGGTGTACGGCGTGAATACCGATGCCCAAGCCGACCCGCAAAGCCGCGTCAACTCATTCGCGCACGTAAACCACACAGCAGCGCAAAAACGCATCGGCGTACTGCTCTGCATCAACGGGACAGCCATACTGAACACGTGGATAAAAAACACCGTAGCGCCGGAACAGATTGGATACGAGCAAATGAACGAATTGGCAGCACGCATTCCGTGTGGTAGCGAGGGACTGACCATCATCCCCTTCGGGAATGGAAGCGAACGCATGCTGTGCAACCGCGAACCCAAAGCCTCGATACACGGCATCAACTTCCTGCACCACACAAAGGCGCATCTGATACGAGCCGCACACGAAGGCATCGCCTTCTCGTTCAAATACGGCATGGATATTATGAACAGCATGGGCATAAAAACGGAAACCATACGCGCCGGCTACGCCAACCTGTTTCTCAGCCCAATTTTCCGGCAAACACTGGCCAATATCACGGGGGCCAACATAGAACTGTACAACACGGATGGCTCCGTAGGGGCGGCGCGCGGAGCCGGCATAGGCGCAGGCATTTACCCAACACCCGGCGATGCATTCAACTCCCTGAAAATAATCACCACCGTAAGCCCCTGCGACCACGAACAAGCAGCCACGCAGGAAGCATACGAACGGTTTATGAACCTAATGCAAACAATCGCATAACATCAAACCAATAAATAACCTAACAGTCTTAACCCGCCAAAGGCCCAACCAACCACAAGGAGGCCAAAGGCATAAATTTTACACAGTATGAATACACAGTATTTCCCGACAATCGGACAAATCAAGTTTGAAGGCAAAGAGAGTAAAAACCCCATGGCATTTCGCTACTACAACCCGGACAAGATGGTGATGGGTAAGAAAATGAAGGATTGGCTGAAATTCTCGATGGCATGGTGGCACACACTGTGTGCCGAAGGCGGCGATCAGTTCGGAGGAGGCACCAAAACATTCCCGTGGAACCAAGGCTCCGACGCCCTGAGCATAGCCAAACAAAAAGTGGATGCAGGCTTCGAATTTATGCAGAAAATAGGCATCGAGTATTACTGCTTCCACGACGTGGATCTGATCGCAGAAGGCAACAGCATTGAAGAATACGAAGCCAACATGAAGGCAATAGTGGCCTACTGCAAACAGAAGCAAGCCGAAACCGGCATCAAACTGCTGTGGGGCACAGCCAACGTGTTTGGGCACAAGCGCTATATGAACGGTGCGGCCACCAACCCCGACTTTAACGTGGTGGCACGAGCTGCCGTGCAAATAAAGAACGCCATTGACGCTACCATCGAACTGGGAGGCACTAACTACGTGTTCTGGGGCGGACGCGAAGGATACATGAGTCTGCTCAATACAGACCAAAAACGAGAAAAAGAACACCTGGCTCAAATGCTGACTATGGCACGCGACTATGCGCGCAGCAAGGGCTTCACCGGCACCTTCTTGATTGAACCCAAACCTATGGAACCGACAAAGCATCAATACGACGTAGACACCGAAACCGTCATAGGCTTTCTGAAGGCACACAATCTGGACAAAGACTTCAAAGTAAACATCGAAGTGAACCACGCCACACTGGCCGGACATACCTTCGAACACGAACTGTGCGTGGCAGTGGATAACGGCATGCTGGGCAGCATTGATGCCAACAGAGGCGACTATCAAAACGGCTGGGACACCGACCAATTCCCCATAGATCAATTCGACCTCACACAGGCTATGATGCAAATCATCCGCAACGGAGGACTCGGCAACGGAGGCACTAACTTCGATGCCAAAACACGCCGTAACTCCACCGACCTTGAGGACATATTCATCGCACACATAGCCGCTATGGATGCCATGGCCAAAGCACTGGAGAACGCCGCCGCACTGCTAAGCGAAAGCCCCATCCCCACCATGCTGAAGGAACGCTATGCCTCGTTCGATGAGGGCAAAGGTAAGGACTTTGAAGCCGGCAAACTCAGCCTGGAAGACCTGGTGGCCTACGCCAAAGAGCAAGGCGAACCCAAGCAAACAAGCGGCAAACAAGAATTGTACGAAGCCATACTGAACATGTATGTGTAAACATCAAGCCATGCGACCGAATCAACTTCACACCAAGCAAGAGGAAGGAAGCAAACTTTATCTGTACTGCGTCATCCTCGTAGCCATTATCGGCGGACTCCTCTTCGGGTACGACACGGCGGTCATCTCGGGCGCCGAACAGGCACTGGAAGCCTTCTTTGCCGCCGGCAACTTCGGGTACGATAAGTTCTGGCATGGCATAACTGCATCCAGTGCACTGCTCGGCTGCATTATCGGCGGAGCTATATCTGGGATGGCAGCCTCAAGGCTCGGACGACGCAACTCCCTACGACTGGCTGCAGTGCTCTTTCTGCTCTCTGCGTTGGGAAGCTATTACCCCGAATTTCTGTTCTTCCCATACGGCGAAGCAAGCTATCCACTCATGCTTATGTTCAACGCCTATCGCATCTTAGGAGGCATCGGCGTAGGCCTTGCATCGGCTATATGCCCTATGTATATTGCAGAGCTGGCTCCGGCCAACGTGCGAGGCACCTTAGTGTCTTGCAACCAGTTCGCCATTATCTTTGGTATGCTCGTCGTATACTTTGTGAATTACCTGATTCGTAACCATCTCGGGGAGACACCGGAGCATATTAACGCCGCCATGATTAGCATAGGATGGCGACGCATGTTCCTTAGCGAAGCCCTGCCCGCTGCGCTCTTCGGATTGCTGCTCTTCTTCGTACCCAAAACGCCACGCTATCTGGTACTCACGGGCAACGATGACAAGGCACTGCACGTCCTCACCCGCATTAACGGCAGCCGGGCAGCCGGGCATATCCTGGAGGAAATAAGGCAAACATCACGCGAAAAGACAGAGAAACTCTTTGCCTACGGCATACCGGTAATCATCATCGGCATCCTGCTCTCAGTGTTCCAACAGGCAGTAGGCATCAACGTAGTGCTGTATTACGCGCCGCGCATCTTTGAGAACATGGGAGCCACCGGCGACATCTCCATGATGCAAACCGTCATCATGGGTACAGTCAACATCATCTTTACGCTCGTAGCCATCTTCACCGTCGACAAAGTAGGGCGCAAGCCCTTGCTCATAATTGGCTCAATCGGTATGATGATAGGCATGGTCGCCCTTAGCATACTGTCCTTTACCGATGCTATAGGTCTCGCGGCGCTCATCTTTATCATTATCTACACCGCATCATTCATGATGAGTTGGGGCCCAATATGCTGGGTGTTGATATCCGAGATATTCCCTAACACCATCCGCAGTAAGGCAGTAGCCATAGCCGTAGCCGCCCAATGGATAAGCAACTTTCTGGTATCAAGCACCTTCCCCAGCCTATCGGACTGGAGCGTAGGAGGTACGTATATCATTTACGCCATCTTCTCCCTACTGTCCGCCCTCTTTGTATGGAGATGGGTGCCCGAAACCAAAGGAAAGACCCTTGAAGAAATGAACCAACTCTGGCGGCGCAAATAAGCCCACTGTACCTTACCTTTCGGGGAATACAGCGGTAAGCCAACCAACGGATGCTTACTGCCGTATTCCCCGTTTTTTTCCCCCCATCCTTAGTGAATGTACACCCGTCCCCCTATCGGGAGATGCTGTTTCTTTTTATGGGGAGATGGTATTTTTATTTTTCGGGAGATGGAGTTTCTTTTTATTGGGAGATGGAGTTTTTACTTATCGGATGATGCTCCGTCATCCGCTCGGATGATGCTCCGTCATCCGCTCGGATGATGCT
>CAYUYS010000126.1:0-5679 GCA_964449415.1 uncultured Paludibacteraceae bacterium
TTACGAAAAACGCGCGGGAAAGAAACGGCAGTCACTTTGTCGGACCACCTAAAATGATTTGTGCGCTTTTATTTTGATTTTCAGAAATATTTCTTGTACTTTTGCACGGCCTTTAAAATAAAGATTTTTTTCTGTATTTAAACCAAACCATTATGCAACCTACTCACATTGAACACTTAGGGATTGCCGTTGCCAAGCTGGACGATGTCATTCCCTTTTACGAAAAACTGCTGGGTCAGAAATGCTACGCCATTGAGGAAGTGGCCGACCAGAAAGTAAAAACCGCATTTTTCAAAATCGGCCAGACCAAGATTGAACTGTTGGAGCCGACATCCGAAGACAGCCCCATTGCCAAATTTCTGGAAAAGAATCCGCGTGGCGGCGTGCATCACGTGGCATACGAAGTGGAAAACGCAGCCGAAGCCCTGAAAGATGCCGAAAGCATGGGTATCCAACTCATTGACAAAACGCCACGCAAAGGTGCCGAAGGCCTCAACATAGGTTTTTTGCATCCCAAATCGACCTGCGGCGTGCTGATTGAACTGTGTGAAAATCCAAACAAATAAATACAACAAACAGACAGGCATTCGGATGCTGAACCGCATGCCGGATGTGGTCATAATTTCTAACTTTTAAAACATTACAAAGTGGACAACGTACAAAAAGTTGCTGAATTAATTGAGAAACGTGTCATTGCCAAAAAAGGCGGTGGAGAAAAACGTATTGATTCACAACACGCAAAAGGCAAATACACTGCCCGTGAGCGCATTCAGATGCTGCTGGACGAGGGCAGTTTTGAGGAACTGGACATGTTTGTAACGCACCGTTGCACCAACTTCGGTCTGGAAAAGGAGAAATACCTCGGCGATGGTGTCGTAACCGGACACGGAACCATAAACGGGCGGGTGGTGTTCGTGTTCGCGCAGGATTTCACCGTATTTGGCGGTTCGCTGTCGGAAACCATGGCGAAGAAAATCTGCAAAGTCATGGACATGGCCATGAAGATGGGTGCTCCCGTGATTGGTATCAACGACTCGGGCGGCGCACGCATTCAGGAAGGCTCGAACTCACTGGCGGGTTATGCCGAGATTTTTGAATGCAACATTCTTGCCTCCGGTGTCATTCCGCAGATTTCGGCCATCTTTGGTCCGTGTGCCGGCGGTGCCGTGTATTCTCCCGCCCTGACCGACTTTATTCTGATGACAGAACAGAACAGTTACATGTTCGTAACCGGTCCGAAGGTAGTAAAATCCGTTACCCACGAGGATGTTTCCACGGACGATCTGGGTGGCGCAAAAGTACACTCCAGCAAATCGGGCGTTGCACACTTTAGCGTAGAAGACGAACAGGCCGGCATAAGCCTGATACGCGACCTGATTTCCTACCTGCCGCAAAACAACATGGAAGAAGCGCCGGTAATCGAATGCCACGACCCCATCGACCGTATGGAAGACTCCCTGAACGAGATTGTTCCGGACAATCCGAACAAGCCCTACGACATGAAACAAATCATCAACGGCATTGTGGACAACGGTGAATTCCTGGAAGTGCACACCAACTATGCCCGCAACATCATTGTAGGTTTTGCGCGTTTCAACGGCGTATCGACCGGCATCATTGCCAATCAGCCCAGCATTCTGGCGGGCGTGCTCGATTGCGATGCTTCGCGCAAGGCCGCACGTTTTGTCCGCTTCTGCGACGCATTCAACATTCCCATACTCACACTGGTTGATGTGCCCGGTTTTCTGCCCGGTTCCGGTCAGGAATATGCCGGCATTATCGCGCACGGTGCAAAACTCATGTTCGCGTACGGCGAGGCTACCGTTCCGAAAGTGACCGTAACCGTACGGAAATCGTACGGAGGTTCGCACATTGTGATGAGCTGCAAACAGCTGCGCGGCGACTTCAACTACGCCTGGCCGACGGCCGAAATAGCCGTAATGGGTGCAAGCGGAGCCATCGAGGTGTTGGAAGGCCGTGCCTTGAAAGCCATTGAGAATCCGGAAGAGAAAGCCAAGTTTATCGAAGAAAAGGAAACCGAGTACAAACGGAAGTTTGCCAATCCGTATCAGGCTGCTTCCATGGGCTATATTGACGATGTCATTGAGCCGCGCAATACGCGTTTCCGCGTGATCCGTGCTTTCCAGGCCCTGCAGACCAAGCGCGTAACAAACCCATTGAAGAAACATTCGAACATTCCATTGTAAAACCACCGACGCGTCTGCCGGCAATGTGGCCGGCAGGCCGTTTTTCAACGCAAAGTATTATGATAATCGTAGCAATAAACTGGACAAACGCCTTGATTGTAACCCTGATAGGCTTTATGCTGGTAATTGTTGTACTGAGCCTGCTGGTAGGCATCATCAACCTGTTCGGGAAGGCGATGGCCCAGAAAGTAAGAATACCGAGAGCCATACTGGAACCCATCGGATTGGGCAAGGAAGAACACAAGGAGTTTGACGAAGTGCACCTGACAGCCGGCGAAAGCGCAGCCATTGCCATGGCACTGCACCTGTACTACTCGGAAATACACGACGAGGAAAGCAACGTCATCACCATAAAGACGGTGGGACGCCGCTATTCGCCGTGGAGCTCCAAAATATACGGCATAAACAATTTAATACGATAAAGCAAACGATTCACATTCTAATTTCCCCAAGACATGAAAAAGTTTAAATTTACGATTGACGGAAGCATGTATGAAGTCAACGTGAACGAAGTAGAACCCAATATCGCAGAGATTGAGGTCAACGGCACGCCCTTCACCGTGAAGATTTACCGCGAACGCAAGCCCATCTCCCCCATCAAGAAGACAGCGGGCAAGGTAACGCCGGTGGCCACCCCCACCAAAACGATTGCCTCCAGCATGATCAAGTCGCAACTGCCGGGAAGCATCATAGAAATAAAGGTAGCCATAGGCCAGCGCATCACACGCGGCGACGTGCTCATGACCATCGAATCCATGAAAATGGAGAACAACATCATTGCCGAGAACGACGGCGTGGTAAAACAGGTTCTGGTAACGCCCGGACAGAGCGTCATACAGGGCGACAACCTATTAGAGCTGGAAGGCACGCAAGAGAATGCCGCCGCACCCAAACCCATTGTGGAAGAACCCAAGCCGGTGGCTTCCAAGCCTGCGCCCGCCGCCAAGCCCGGCAGCATAAAAGCACCCCTGCCCGGCAGCATTGTAAAAATAGCGGTGACAGAAGGACAGTCTGTCAAGCGCGGCGACCTGCTGCTCACCATGGAGTCCATGAAGATGGAGAATAACATCTTGGCCGAAAAGGACTGCGTCATACGCAAGATAGATGTGAAGGAAGGCCAGAATGTAATGCAAGACGATTTGTTGGTTGACATTGAATAAGAATCTCCCGGAAGAATGAAACACTTACTGCTCTCAATCGCTTGCATGGCCTGCCTGCTCGTTCCGGCCCAAGCCCAAAACACCGCACCGGCCGCCACACCCGTGGTGGAAACCACACAACCCGCCCCGGCAGACGACACCACTCCACAAGAAGAAACCCTCAGCATTGGCCGCAGTCTGGACGGCTTTGCCAAAGACACCGGCTTTGCCCGCCTCGGACAAGAATGGAAAGTGATCATCATGATCCTTATCTCGTTCGTGCTGCTGTACCTGGCCATTGCCAAACACTACGAACCGCTGTTGCTGCTGCCCATTGCCTTCGGCATGCTGCTCACCAACCTGCCCGGCGCCGGGCTGTACACGCCGGAGCTGTTTGCCGACGGACAGGTGCACTGGGCCGAATTTGCCAAAGGGGCCGGCCTGCTCGACTACCTCTATCTGGGGGTCAAGCTCGGCATTTATCCCTGTATCATCTTTGTGGGCGTGGGGGCCATGACCGACTTCGGGCCGCTGCTGGCCAACCCCAAGAGCCTGATGCTGGGCGCGGCCGCACAGTTCGGCATCTTCGGCACCTACTTAGCTGCATACGCGCTGGGATACCTGCCCCACGAGGCGGCTTCCATCGCCATTATCGGCGGGGCGGACGGCCCGACTGCCATTTACCTGACATCGATTCTGGCACCCGAGCTGCTCGGCCCGATAGCCGTGGCGGCCTATTCGTACATGGCCCTCGTGCCCGTTATCCAGCCGCCCATTATGCGCGCACTCACCACCAAGGCCGAACGCAGCATCAAAATGAGCCAGCTGCGCATGGTTTCCAAAAAGGAGAAGATCGTGTTCCCCATTCTGGTTACCACCCTCGTGTCCTTGCTGCTGCCCTCGGCCGCACCGCTTATCAGCTGCCTGATGCTGGGCAACCTGATGCGTGAATGCGGCGTGGTGGAACGCCTCAGCAAAACGGTGCAGAACGAACTGATGAACATAACCACCATTTTCCTCGGCCTCTCGGTAGGGGCTACGGCCACCGCCGACGCATTCCTGAACCTGAAAACATTAGGCATTCTGGCCATAGGTATCTTTGCCTTCGGATTAGGTTCGGCCTCCGGGGTACTGCTGGCCAAGTTCATGAACCTGTTCAGCAAGAACAAGATCAACCCGCTCATCGGCTCGGCCGGCGTGTCGGCCGTGCCTATGGCGGCGCGCGTGTCGCAGACGCTCGGTCAGGAGGAAGACCCGGGCAACTTCCTGCTCATGCACGCCATGGGGCCGAACGTGGCCGGCGTTATCGGCTCGGCAGTGGCGGCGGGTATCCTGCTGTCCATGCTCGGATAAAAGACAGATACACACCCGGACAGGGGCACGCCCGCGGACGTGCCCTTTTTTTACACCCCCCGGCGCAAACAGGGTTACAACCCCGCCGCCGCACACCTTCCGCCCCCGACGCATACAAGTTACGATAATTATCGTATATTTGCAGCGCAAAACCAATATACATCATTACAAACAACCCTTTAAACCTTACTGCATTATGGCTAATACGAAGACCTACAGATGGCTGTACGACCTTAAGCGCTACACCCTGCACAAAGAAGCAAAAGACGAGTATGTGGCTGTTGTAAGCACCCGGCGTGCCATTACGATGGAAGACATAGCGAAACTGATCGTGGCCGAACGCACGGAGTACCGCCTCGACACGATAATAGCCGTGGCCGACCTTCTTGACGAGAAGATTCGACAGCTTTTGTGCCAGGGCTACGCGGTGCAAACCGGCACGGCCCACTACGCGCCCACCATCACCGGCGTGTTCCCGGACTCGAACGGCACGTTCGACCCCGCCGTCAACGCCTGCACCGTAAGAATATCTCCCACCAAAGCACTGCGCAAAGAAGCGGCAAAGGTACACCCGAAGTTCAGCGGCTATGTGCAGGTATTGGGCGGTGCGCGCATCGACTTGGTGACGGACACCACCACGGGCAAGACCAACGGCACCATCACCCCCGACGGCATAGTAGACGTGGTGGGCAAGAAGATAAAATGCGTCAACGCCGACGGCTCGTCCATAGGCAGGGTGCTGTTAGTCAACACCGCAACGCGGGAAGAGACCCAGATCACCAACTTGGCCACCAACGAACGCCGCCACATCGTGTTCTTGGTGCCTGCCACGCTGCCCGCGGGCTCCTACCGCCTCCGGATAGAAACCTACTACAGCACCGGCACCCTGCTGAAGACCGTCCGCATCCTGGAGTACCACAGAGACCTTGTGGTAAGCGCAGAGGCTGGTAGCAGCAACGCTTGATACATTCGCCTCCCCC
>CAYUYS010000127.1:0-5573 GCA_964449415.1 uncultured Paludibacteraceae bacterium
TGTGAAAAATACATCTTCAGCATTGGCTCATTATATGCATGTTGAAAATCGCGAACCCATACCAGCGTATCCGGATAGATAGCGATAATACGCGTGGAAATCAGATCGTTACGGTCTCGCAGACGTTTTACGAGTGTCGTGTCCCTAATCAGGCCTTCCGAGTCAACCCATGAACTGTCTACCGTAATGACCGTATTTTCCGGATAGCGCCCCCGAGTAACATCAAAACGATTCCTCAACAAAGCTGCCTGATCATAATTCATCGAATTGTAACGATACAACATTGAACGGTTGTTAAACGAACCATCGCTATGCCTAAACTCGTTCAATACATCTTGGATATCAGGTTCTTTACTATTCCATGGAATTTTGCGCTTCCAATTCAGCGGAACAGTTTCCTCATCATAGTCGCCATCTCTCGGAACGACAGCATATTCCAGACGTCCCATATTCACCAAGGCTCTTAAAATCAGAGAGTCACGCACCCATCTCGTAAACTGTCTGTACTCATCGTTTGTGATTTCTGTTTCATCCATCCAGAAGGCATTCACAGTTACATTGATTGAATTGTCATCTTCCGAAAAAATGGTCGACTGGGCATTTGCACCCATCATGAAAGACCCCCGCTCTATAAACACCATACCATAGGGGTTTGCCTCATAGAAAGACTTTTTTCCCACTCCTGTCCCGACGAGTTCGCCAGCCGGTTTATTACACGAAGCAAGCATCAAGGAAAATGCCAGCAAGGGCAGAAACTTTTTCATATATTCTTGATCTAATGATTAGCTCTATTCTTATAAAATTCGAATACTCTTGTATTTACTGTTTTTTTTCTGCCGCAGGATATTAAGTCCGTACGACAAGAACAATTCATGAGAGCCGGAACTTCCCATGATAATTTTTGATGTGGGTAACTCGTAAGCATATCCTATGGAAAGCCCGCTAATGATATCCATACCGAGCATGACGATAACCGCATCCTGCAAACGCATTCCCAATCCGCCACGGAACTGCTGTTTATACTCAAGCAGCAATGACACATTATACTGCCATGAGGCAAAATCCGTATATATCACGGCACCCGGACTCAGTTTGAAATCTTTCGGCAACATGAAATCATAGCCACCCATAATATACATCGTTCCTTGTATTTGGAAAGAAGTATAGTCATCCCAATCTACAACAGGCTGCGTCAAGTGGGTATATGATATGCCGGCATACCATTTTGGAGCCGTATAATAGACCCCCAGCCCCATATCAAAAGCCATGTCTTCCACGGCTGTCGTCGGGATGGCCTCGTCGCTAGTAATATCGTGGTAATCAGACGATACTTCCCGTACACTATCTGCCTCAAATCCCAAACTGACAAAACCCAGATCGGCTCCTATGCTAAGATGCCCGTTGCCCAAAGCATACTTGAATGCATACTGCGCGTGCACAGCTTTTTCCGACAGTAAGCCTATGGTTTCGTTCTCAAACCGCAGACCCGCTCCATGTTCCGTCTTGCCGATAACAAAAGGCGATTGAAAATGGAAAAAAGTCGTCTGAGGGGCATTTGAAATCCCTACCCACTGTATGCGATGCATTCCTGTCACTTTCATCAAAGAACCCTCTCCGGCCGCTGCCGGATTATAAACACTTCTGAAAAACATATAGTGCGCTACTTGCGAGTCAAACTGGGCAAACAAGAACCCACTCCAAACAAACATCGCAGCAACCAGAATATGTTTTTTCATACAAATGGTAAATTCATAAGAATCATTCCATGCCAATAACAATAATTTCAATACTCTTCTTCGTTAAAAAAGAAATCTTCCTTACTCGGATAATCCGGCCAAATATCTTCAATTGATTCATATATTTCTCCCTCATCTTCAATCTGTTGCAGATTTTCAATAACCTCGAGGGGAGCTCCTGAACGCATTGCATAATCAACCAATTCATCTTTCGTTGCTGGCCACGGTGCATCCTCAATTTTAGAGGCAAGTTCTAATGTCCAATACATAATTCAATATAAATCAGTTAGTTGTATTAAAACCGAAAAAACTGTATTTATCGGGCAAAAATAAGAAATTATTTTAGTTATTCAACACATTTGTCGCTGTCCAAGTAAAAATTTTACATTTGTTTTCGAACATTGTTTTTTTTGCTAAAACAAAAAAGTAATCGGACAAACGGTTCACATAGGCCAAAGCCAGCGAATCAAAACCATCCTGAACATTGGCCAAACGCACCATATTCCTCTCCAAACGTCTTGTTACCGTACGGCAAACGTGGCATAAAGACACCGCTTGGTCGCCTCCCGGCAGAATAAACTTACGGATTACCGGCAAGGTTTCCTCCATCAAATCTATTTGTTTTTCCAAACCGGAAACCATATCAGGAATGATCCTTGTCGCTGCTGTCAGCTTGGCGGCAGAAATATCCGTTGCCAAATATCCACCCAACACAAACAGCTGGTTTTGAATAATATGCAACATCGCATCTGTTTCTTCTGAGGTGTTTTGTGCACGCAACAATCCGACGAAAGAGTTCAGCTCATCTGCTGTTCCGTAAGCTTCGAGCCGCAAATCATCCTTGGGAATACGCGTTCCGCCAATCAGCGCCGTCGTGCCATCATCTCCTGTTTTGGTATAAATCATAATTTACAAAAACAACATTATTTAACGCTTTTCTTCAAAACCTCATCTTGTAGTTTTTTTTAGCCAAGTATTTATTGAAGAAGACAAATCCCATTTCAAACAAGTCTATCGTAGATGTCACCTCCGCATGAGCCTTAATCTGCCGCCATGCTTGCTGCATTTCGTCCGAACGATGAATGCCTGCTATAACAAACACCGAATCATTGTGCTTTTTCTGCAGACACAGCTCAAAGCGTTCCATTATCGTTCCGTGCACCGGAGCTATGTTGATAAAAACCATATCCAGCAGCGGGAATTGCGAAATTATTAACGGCAAAAGTTCGTCTATATTGCCTTGGATCATGCGGATATTTTTCAAATCAAGCGAAAAAAAGTTTTCACGGGCAATGGCCGCCAGAGCCGCATTCGACTCCATTGTAACACAGTCCACATCCGAACCCACGGATGCCAAATAGCAAGTAGTCAGGCCCAACGATGTCCTTAATTCAAGTATGTTTTTCGCCTTTAAATAGGAAACTGTGCGGAAAAGCAACTGATCACACCGTCTCGGAGGCGAGCATTTCCGAAGGATATAGCTCACGCTCTTATTTTCAACGCGCTTCCTATCTGCATTTTCAAAAGGAACCATCCGAGCGTCTATCCACAATTTCCGGCGCATGCGTTCAATGCGGGGAAAGCTGTAAAAAGGTTGTTTTTCCCGTATCACCGATTGCGTAAAATCAAACAAAAACGGCGAATGCACGCCATATCCCTTGGTGTTTCGCGCCAAAAAACAATGCTTCAGAAACTTGAGCTTATACAGATGGTTAGACATGGTGGATACTTTGTTGTAATGCACACCAAAGGTAGTGTAAAAAATTAAAAAAACAAATACATTGAATATTTTTCAGAAAAATCCGATGTGTTTTATTCCCGGAAGAAAAGACTGAACCACAGGAAAATCACATCTTCTTTTTTCAGAAAAAAGGACGCAAAAAAACCTGCTTGAGGTCTATCATGCAGGTTTTCTGTGTTGCGGAGGCCCGATTCGAACGAACGACCTCTGGGTTATGAGCCCAGCGAGCTACCACTGCTCCACTCCGCGATTTGCGAGTGCAAAAGTAATGCTTTGTTTTGATTTCCACAACAGGTATTCTTATAAAAATGGTTATTTTTTCAGGGAGGCATGGCTTCAATATTCTTTCAAAAGAAACAAATGTGCTCACACAGTGCACAAAAAAGAAACACTTCCACGCAGTGTCAAAAACCCGGCAGGTAACACCGGCATTGTCACGATTTGTGTTCCTGAGTATTTCCCAAACCGGAAACCTTCCTTGTCAATCTGTTCAGCAATCCGGCACAACCATCTTCCAGCATTTCTATCACCAAGCGAAAACCATCTGCCCCGCCATAATACGGATCCGGCACATAATCAAGCTCATAGGAATCGGCAAAATCCGCCATACGGTATATTTTCTTTTTGCTCTCCGGGTCCGGCGCGAGCTCTTCCAAATCCGCCACATTCTGATTGTCCATACCAATGAGCATATCAAAAGCCGCAAAATCATCGCTGCAGACGCGCCGGGCACGATGCGCCAGACGATAGCCATACTGACGAGCAAACTGCTGCATGCGCATATCGGGCGATTCTCCTGTATGATAAGATGCGGTTCCGGCCGAATCGATCAGAAAGTCATCATCCAGCCCTGCATCCGACACCAACTTTTGCATAACGGCCTCTGCCATAGGCGAACGGCAGATATTTCCCAAACAGACAAATAAAATACGGTGTTTCATATATACGACAAACGGCGCAAAGATACAAAAAAATCAAACAGGATTCGCAAGGTTTTCGGAGCGCACAAAATTATCGTATCTTTGCAATCGTTCTTCTTGCCGAAAATGATGATATGCTAAGAAACGGCGTAACTGCATTTACCAACCTGTTCGGGCTCGCAGTCGGAGCTGAAAAGAAAAAGAATATATTCAAAACTCAAGTAAAAAAATGACCTATATCACAAACAACACAGCCGAAACAGTTTCACAAATCTTGCGCGAAACAATATACGACCGCCTGTTTATACTGACCGACAGCAATACCGAACAATATTGTTTGCCGGTTTTACAAAAGATACCGGCCATTGCCCAAGCCAAAACAATCAGTGTGGCAGCCGGCGACAGCAACAAGACCATACAAACAGCCATGACCGTATGGGATTTTTTTTCCACACAAGGGGCGACACGCTATTCGCTGTTGTTGAACATTGGCGGAGGCATGATTAGTGACTTGGGAGGGTTTTCCGCATCTACCTTCAAGAGGGGTTTCAGTTATGTGAATATTTCCACCACCCTGCTGGGAGCCGTTGATGCGGCAACCGGTGGAAAAACAGGTGTGAATTTCATGGGGTTGAAAAATGAAATAGGCGTATTCAAATTGCCCCTGCATGTTGTGATTGCGGCAGACATGTTCCGCACTTTGGACAGCCAAAATATACGGTCCGGATTTGCAGAAATGTTAAAGCATGCACTCATTTCAAGCGAAAAGGATTGGTCAGACATTTGCCGGTTCGACCTGAATGAGCCGGACATGAACAGCCTGGCCGCCCTGCTGACACGCAACATTGCCATCAAGCAAGGTATTGTAGACGAGGATCCTACTGAGAAAGGAATCCGAAAGGCCCTGAATTTCGGCCATACGGCAGGCCATGCCATCGAGAGCCTCTCCTACAAGACAAACGCCCCTATCCTGCACGGCTACGCCGTATTATATGGATGTATTGTAGCATCGTATTTGTCGTTCATAAAGTTCCATTTCCCGAAAGAAACAGTCATGCAGCTCGTACATATCATGAAACAATATTACGGCAGTTGCAATATATCGTGCAAACAGTACGATACCTTATATGAATTAATGTTGCATGACAAAAAGAACAGTGCGTCACACATTAATTT
>CAYUYS010000128.1:0-5538 GCA_964449415.1 uncultured Paludibacteraceae bacterium
TTGTCGAGCACCGCCGAGGCGTATATGCCCTTTTGTCCGCGCAAATCCAACGAATCGGAGGCCAACGACAAAACATGCGTTCCTTTGTTGTGCGCATACAGTTGCTGCACGTAATAATTCGGGGTGCGTACACATTGCAAGTTGTCGAACCATATCATATCCGGCCGCCACTGCCAGCCGTCCACATGCGCAAACAGGGGCGCATAGGTTGCCAACCGAACCACATCCGCATTGCGTTCCACGCCTGTCAGGAAGGCCGCCTCTGCGAGTGCCGACTCCCAGTTGTTGGCGCGGCTGTCCGGGTGCGCGGCATACTCGCCGGCAAAGACTTTCGGGCCTTTTCTGTCATAATGGTCGTATCTGGCTGCGTTTTTCAGAAACCATTCCGGGTGCTTGTAATAATGCTCATCAACCATATCCACCTTCAGCCGCGCCATTTCCGGCCACAGGTAATCGAATTGTTCGCCGTCGGCACTCGGGCCCGAGCTGCCTATGAGCTGGATGTCCGGGCATTCACGGCGCAAGGCTTCGACAAAACGTGCCAGGCGTTCCACATACAAGTGATCCCATTGTTCATTCCCGATAGCCAAGTATTTCAGGCCAAACGGCGCGGGATGCCCCATTTCCGCACGCACCCTACCCCATTCCGTCGTCGTATCGCCATTGGCAAACTCCACCAAATCGACCGCATCGCGGATAAACGGCTCCAAATCGGACAAAGCCACATGTGCACTTGCGTCATCGTTCTGATACTGACAGGCCAGGCCACAGTTCACAACCGGCAGCGGTGCCGCGCCCATTTCTTCGGCCAAGAGGAAAAACTCATAAAATCCCAAACCGTAGGACTGATAATAATCCGCGAAGAAGCGATGCGGAAAGGTGTATTGCCAACGATTCAGGTTCAGAGGCCTGTTTTCTACCGGCCCGACACTCTTTTTCCAATCGTATCGGTCTGTTATTTCCGTTCCTTCAATAATGCAACCGCCCGGAAAACGGAATACGCCCGGATGCAAATCGGCCAAGGCTTGCGCCAAGTCGGCACGCAGGCCGTTCGCATGTCCGTTGAAGGTATTCACGGGAAACAAGGAAACATGTTCCAAATCAAGTTCGCCGCCGGAATGGAGAAAAATACGCAAATGTGCCCGTGCTTCGGTACGACCGGGTTTCAAGACTACTTCATATTTGTTCCATTCGCTTCCGCTAATCTGCAAATCTGCAGCGGCCAGCGCCTGATAATTGGCCTTGTTGTGCACATCAATCAACTCGACGCTGATTTTTTCCGTCGTCGCTTTCGGTGCGCGCGCCCATACACTGAAACGGTACTCGGTATCCTTTTCTATTCCCATTCCGAAAAAGCCTTCGTTTTCAAGGCCGGTACGCTTGTGCGGATGCGAAGGGGCTTGCAGGCGTACGTAATGCGGGTTGTTTTCAAACGGACCGTCGTCCATCAAGCTTACGTTGCCAAACGATTTCCAACCTTGCAGGTGTTGGGGAAATTCAAACGAACGGTTTTTCACCATTTCGGCATACAAGCCGCCATCTGCACCGAAATTTATGTCTTCGAAAAAGATACCGTACATATCGGGGTTGACCGTCCCGCGCGGTCTGGACACATTCACCATCAGCGTTTGGGCCTGCAGATACCAAGGAAATAAAGCTGTCAATAAAATAAAAGAAGCGTGTTTCATATCAAAGTGCTATTTTTTGAATTTTCAAATGCTCGCAAATGTACATCATTTGTCCATAATTGATGGTTGAACCATTTCCCAAAAAGGGTGATTTTGCAATCAAAAAGCACATCCGAGTTGCCAAGCAAGAACAAAAGCCATACTTTTGCCGGCTGACGCTGCCTTGGACGCTGCCTCAACAAGGCATCTTGTTTTTTAGTGACAAAAAGATTACCTTTGCGCGTCTTTTAAGCATAACATAAAAATCATGCGACCTTTTAGCATATTGCTGCTCGTTATGAGCATATTGGCTGTCATCGTGTTTGTTGCCTTGTTTTTTGTGAAGGTGGGATACGGTGTGTTCACCAATGACCGTTGGGGGAAAACCATCTCCAACCGGGTGGGTTGGGTTATCATGGAAACGCCGGCTTTCTTGGCCATGATGTTTTTTTGGATAATGGCGCCGAACAAACAACTGGTCCCCATGATTTTTTTCATGTTCTTTGAAATCCACTATTTCCAACGCTCTTTCATCTTTCCGTATTTGCTGAAGGGCAACAGCCAGATGGCCCTGAGCGTTATGTTCATGGGTTTTTTCTTCAACACAATCAATGCTTTCATGATTGGCGGCTGGTTGTTCTACCTTGCGCCGGAAAACACCTATCCCATCGAATGGCTCTGGTCTCCCAAATTTATCATAGGCACTCTCTTGTTCTTCACCGGAATGTACATCAACATCGACTCTGACAAACGTATCCGCGCGTTGCGCAAACCCGGTGAGACCAAACACTACATGCCGGTGGGCGGACTGTACGACTACGTGTCGTCGGCAAACTATTTCGGCGAGTTTGTGGAATGGGTCGGGTTTGCCATACTGACATGGTCGCTGCCGGGTGCCATTTTTGCCTTGTGGACGTTCGCCAACCTGGCTCCGCGGGCAGATGCAATCAACAAAAAATACGCGGAAATGTTCGGTGAGGAATTTACCAAACGAAAGGTAAAACGAATGATCCCGTTCATCTACTGAATCCTTCTTTATGTCCATCCGCTGAATCTCTTTTTATCCTAAACAGAAATGAAGAACGACACTGACACGACATCCGGCGGCAAGTTGTTTACTTCCTGCCGGCTCGGGCCGATAAGTTTGCGCAACCGGAGCATCCGCTCGGCCGCGTTTGAGAATATGTGTTACGGCAACAAGCCATCGCAAGATCTGTTCAATTACCACACGGCTGTGGCGCGCGGCGGAGTCGGCATGACGACCGTAGCTTATTGTGCCGTAAACAAAAGCGGCGTGTCCTTCGACGGGCAATTGTGGATGCGCCCTGAAATTATACCCGACCTGAAGAAACTGACCGATGCCATCCATGCCGAAGGGGCAAAAGCCAGCATACAGCTCGGCCATTGCGGCAACATGACGCACTACTATACCTGCGGACAAATACCGGTCGGGGCATCCGGCGGTTTCAATCTGTATTCCCCCACGGTGGTACGCGGACTGAAAAAGACGGAAATCAGCGCGCTGGTCAAAGACTTCGGGCAGGCAGTGAATATGTGTCGCGAGGCGGGGTTCGACTGCGTGGAGATACATGCCGGACACGGGTATCTGATCTCACAATTTTTGTCGCCTTACACCAATCGCCGCAAAGATGCATACGGCGGCACGCTGGAAAACCGTATGCGCTTCATGCGCGAGGTGTTGGCTGAGGTTATGCGCTGTGCCGGAAACGACATGGCCGTAGTAGTAAAGACAAACATGTTCGACGGCTTCAAGGGCGGACTGGAAGTGCCCGACTGCCTGACAATCGCAAAGGAGATCGAGAAATTCGGCGTGCACGGCATTATACTGACCGCCGGCTTTGTCAGCAAAGCACCCATGCAGGTGATGTGCGGCGCCATGCCCCTGAAAACGCTGGCCCATTACATGAACCCCTGGAAGTTCTGGTGGCTCAAAGCGGGTCTGGCTGTGGCCGGCCGCCTCATGATACCGACCGTACCCTTCCGGGAAGCCTATTTCTTAGAGGATGCCCAAAAGTTCAGGGCCGAACTGAAATGCCCGCTTATTTACGTCGGCGGACTCATCAGCCGTGCGTCCATAGAACAAGTACTCGACTGCGGCTTTGACTTTGTACAGATAGCCCGCGCCCTGGTGCACGATACGGACTTTATTCGCAAGATGGAAGCATCGGACATGACCTACCGGAGCGGCTGCAAACATTCAAACTATTGCATAGGGCGCATGTATACATTAGACATGAAGTGCCACCATTGTGTGGAAAACCTGCCGGCAAAGCTCCAAAAGGAGATTGATAAAGCAGAAGCCACCTTATAACCAACCAACGCAACCACACACAAACATGTTAGCATTAGTTACCGGCGCGAGTTCCGGCATCGGCCTGCAATACGCCACCGTTCTGGCCTCCGAATATCGTTGCGACTTGCTGCTCGTCAGCAATCAGGAAAAAGAAATCATGCAGACGGCGCAACAACTGTCTGCAACGTACGGCGTACAAGCCACCGGACTGTATGCCGACCTGTCGCTACCCAACGCCGCAGAGCAACTGTACGAATATTGCCGTGCAAACGGGATGGCAGTCGACATCCTGCTCAACAATGCCGGCGTGTTCTTTTTCAATGACTTTGTGGAGACGGCACCGGCCCGCATAGAACTCATGCTTTCGCTCCACATCGTGACCGTAACCAAACTCTGCCGGCTATTTGGCGAGGATATGAAACGCCGCGGCTCGGGCTACATACTCAACATGTCGTCCATGAGCGCGTGGATGGCCCTGCCGGGCATAAACGTGTACAACGCCACGAAAGCATACATCCTGAACTTCTCCCGTTCGCTGTGGTACGAACTAAGACCTTACAACGTCAGTGTGACGGCCGTGTGTCCGGGCGCCGTCGATACGGGACTGTATGGCTTGAGCGACCGCCTGCGCCGCCTTGCCGTCCGCTTGGGCGTAAGCATGACACCCGACCGGTTGGTAAAGAAGTCCCTCAAGAAAATGTTCAAGCGCAAAAAGCAAACCCTGCCCGGTGCCGTCAATCACGTTTTCCTCCCCCTGATAAAACATCTGCCCGATTGGGTGGTGTTTGCCGTCGCGAGGCGGCTCAAGCCCTTCCAACACTAAACGACACCTACAAATACGGGTTGTATCGTTTCTCATCGCCGATAAGCGTCGGCTCGCCGTGCCCCGAATAAACGACCGTCTCGTCGGGGAGGACAAACAGGCGTTTTCGGATGGCATCCGTCAGTTGCGCATGGTCTCCCCCCGGCAGGTCGGTGCGCCCGATGGAATGCCGGAACAGGGTATCGCCGGCAAACAGCACGTTCTCCGCCGGGTTATAGAAACAGACCCCGCCTTGCGAATGGCCCGGCGTGTGGATTACCTCCAACTCAAAGTTGCCTACGCCCAACTTCTGCCCATCAGCCAGCAGTCCGCCCAGCCGACAACCCTCCATCTTGACGGGAATGTTGAAGGCCGCCGCCTGCTGATGGATGGTATCCACCATATAGGCATCGCCCGCGTGCGCCATCGGCAAAATGCCGTAGGTTTCCGCCAAAAAAGCGTTGCCACACTGATGGTCGAGGTGCAGATGCGTGTTTAACACATGCTTCAGCGTCAGTTGCGCCCCGTCAATGTATTGCCGCAGCTGTTCCCGCTCTTCCGCAAATAGGCAGCCGGCATCAATGACGACAGCCTCGCCCGTTTCGTCGTGCAACACGTAGGTATTCTCCATAAACGGATTGAAAACAAGTTGTTTCACTATCATAGCAGTCATTTTTTATTGCCAAATCAGGTGGGGACAAGCGTGCGCGTCCCGCAGATGCTTTCGTCCCGCAGCGCGGCAAAGATACAAACAT
>CAYUYS010000129.1:0-5501 GCA_964449415.1 uncultured Paludibacteraceae bacterium
AGCGCACAGGGCTATAGTTCGTTCTTTACGTCGCTGACTATCTTGCCGTCGAACAGGTCTATCGTGCGCTGCGCGACCGACGCGTCCTTTTGCGAGTGCGTAACCATGACGATGGTGGTGCCTTCCCGGTTGAGTTCCGAAAGCAAATCCATCACTTCCTTGCCGTTTCTGGAATCCAGGTTGCCGGTTGGCTCGTCGGCCAGTATCAGCTTGGGGTTGGAAACGACGGCGCGGGCAATGGCCACACGCTGCTGCTGACCGCCTGACAACTGCTGCGGGAAGTGTTGCGCGCGGTGGCTGATGTTCATGCGCTTCAGAAGGGCAGTGACGCGTTTTTTGCGTTCCGAGGCGCTGATGTTGAGATAACGCAAGGGCAATTCCACGTTTTCATACACGTTCAGTTCGTCTATCAGGTTGAAGCTCTGGAATACGAAACCGATATTTCCTTTGCGGAAACGGGTGCGCTCGCGTTCTTTGAGCGTGGCCACTTCGTGGCCCAGCAGTTCGTAACTGCCGGCGGTCGGATTGTCCAGCAGGCCCAGAATATTCAGCAAAGTGGATTTGCCACAACCGGACGGCCCCATAATTGCCACAAATTCGCCATCGTTTACTTCGAAGGACACGTTGTCCAATGCCAAGGTTTCAATTTCTTCCGTACGGAAAATCTTGCTCAAGTTTTTTACAGTAATCATTGTGCTAAGAATTTAACAGGTTTGTAATTAATTTGTTTGCGTTTTGTTCTTTATTCGGATTTCAGGGCTTCCGCCGGATGGGTGTTCATCAGCCGGATGGTTTGCCAGCTGACGGATGCCACCGCCACGGCCAGCATGATCACTGCCGCCAGCAGATATACCCACAAACGGTTTTCTATGCGGTAATTGTAATTTTCCAGCCATTTGGCGGCAATCAGCCAGGCCACAGGCAAGGCTATAACCACGGCCACAAGCACCGATTGCATGAACCCGGCCGCCGTTTCCAAATAAATCCGGCCGCGGCTGCAGCCCATCACTTTGCGCAGGGCCGCTTGCTTGAAATGTTGGCGCGCATAGTAGGCACTCATAGCCAGCATGGCCAAGGACGAAAGCAACAAGGTCAGGAAAGTAAACAGGGTTATCAGTTTCAGATGCTTGTTTTCGGTGTCATACAACTCGTGGTTCAATTGGTTGTAGCTTTCCACCCGGATTTCGTCGTCGGCAAAACCCTTGCTGCGGTAGAAATCCCGGATTTGCGCGACGGCTTCGTCTTCGTTGCCGGCCACCTTGACAACAAGCTCGCGCAATGTCCGGAAATCTTGCTCCGACTCCACTTCCATAACCCACAGCACGGGAATATAGTCTGACCGCGCGGAAGTGCCGTTTGCATCTCCGCGGTAAAAATCCCGGATTACCCCGCACACCGGGAAACCGGCGTTGTCAAATTCCAGCAGCGTGCAATCATAACCCACGCACAAAGCCGTGACGGCCGATTCCGTAAGCCACATAGACATGTTGAGCGGCTCCGCATTTTGCTGCAACACCTCAAATCCCAATATATCGAACGCGGCCTGATCGCCGAAAAACACGCTCAAATGACAGTCCACGCCGTTTCTTCGGAAAGTAGCGCCACTTGTGGACACGGTGAAAGGCGCAAACTGTAGCCACCCCACCCTTTCCACGCAAGCCAGCGATTGGAGTTCTTCCAAATGGTAGTCGGACGGTTTGTTTGCGTTGGCAATCAGGATTCTGCCGTCGCGTTCGTAGCCCATCGGTTTCGACACCATGTGTCTGATTTGCAAGAGCATCACAACCGCAACCGACAAGGTGACCAACGCAATTACGCTCTGGCAGGTAATCAGTATTTTGCTCAAAGTCATTTTGCTTGTCCGGCCAAAATTGCCCCGCACCACATCAATGGGCTTGAATTTGGAAACGATAAGCGCGGGAACAATGCCCGAACAAACCGAAAGCAACACCACCACAGCCGCCATGAAAAGCCCTTCCGGCCAACCAAAGTGACCCAACGGGTCAATTTGCCTGCCGACAAGTTCGCTGAAATAAGGCGCACACGCCCAAGCCAGCAGCAGACCGAAACCGAAGGAGACAACAGTCAGGATAAACGATTCTAAAATGTATCGGCCCACAATGGCATGTTTCTGCGCTCCCAGCAGGCGGCGCGAAGCCATTTCGCGGGCGCGGAAGCCGGTTTGCGCCACCGTCAGGGAAACGTAGTTGAGCACGGCAAACAGCAGCAAAAGCACACCTGCCCCCAAAAACAGGCGGATAAAATCGGGGTCGGTGAGATCTTCGAACGGGATGGAAGCATCGCAAGGCGCGCGGTTGATTTCGCCGAACGGAACCAAATCAAAACTACCGAACAGTTTGTTGATATAGAGCAAATCATTCTCCTGCAACACGGCCTCTATTTTTTTACCGAGCAGCCCGGCATCCGTGCCGTCGGCCAGACGGAAAAACAAGGCCGTGCACCCGCTTCCGTTGGCCATGAGCTGGTGATCTTCCAAAATATCTATCCTGTAAATCATGTCGGGCGCGTGAAGAACGGTGTTCGTAAAGTCCTTGAACACGCCCGTGACGTGCATAACATGTTCATCCTCCTCAACGGAGATGCGGATCGTTTCGCCCAAGGGGCTTTTGCCGCCAAACAGCCGCGCGGCGCAGCTTTGCGAAAGCAAAACGACGTTTTTCTCCTGCAATGCGTCCTGATGAGTGCCTTCGTGCATCGGGAAGGGGAAAAATTCGAAGAAATTCTCGTCCACCATCAAAGCGTGCTGCCTTTCCGTGTGGTCACCGCAAGTCATCTCGAACGGCAGGCCGCCCAAATAATGCGTACCCATAAGCCTACACATATCCTGCACTTCCGGGAATTTGCCTTCTAATTGCCCCCTGACGGTTCCGCTGCAAATAAACAGCCGCTCAAAATGGCCCACATAGATATTTTGCTTCCTGACCTGCGCATCGGCCGTAAACTCGTGGATAAGGAACGAACCGATAAACAGCACAAAGGCTATCGCCACCGCCATGCCGGCCACTTCGATAAAAGTGTAGAGCTTGTTTCTGCCCAAAAATCTGAAAAATGTCTTCATAGCTATCGTCTAATTATTCATCTTTAATGGATTTGACCGGATTGGTTACGGCTGCGCCGTAACTCCTTATGGTAACGGTGACGACCGTAACCAACAACGTTGCCGCAAGCGACACCAGGAAAATCCAGAGCGGCACGGGCGACCGGTACGGAAAGCTTTTCACCCACAGTTTGATGACGGCAACCGACAAGGGCAACGACACGGCAAAACTAACCAGCGCCATGCAGACGTAGCGCACGTTTATCATTTCCAGAATGTTTCTCACGGAAGCTCCGTACACTTTCTTCAGGGCTATTTCCTTGCGGCGGAACTGCGTTTCAAAATAAACCAGCCCGAGAATGCCGACCAAGGAAATCAGGAAGGACACCAACGCGGCCACAACGATAATCCTATTGAGTTTTTCCTCCTTCTGATACAAACTGCCGATGCTCTCGTCGAGAAACCACACGTCCAGATATTCTTCGTCGATGTTCGGATGGGTTTCCTTCATCGTATCCTTTATATATTGCATGGTGGCGGCCACGTCCTGCGGGGCGACTTTCACGTAAGCGGTGTAAAGCGGCCACCAGGGGTGGGCACCGAACTGGTAAAGCGCAAAAGGCTCGATGCTGTACTGCATGGGCTTGAAATTAAAATCCTTCACAATGCCGACAACCTCGGCCAAATGCTCGTCGTCCACGTGCCCAATCATCCGCGAGCCGACATGCAGGAAAGGAAATTTGGCCACGGCCGTTTCGTTCAGGATAAAGGTGCCGTTTTCCTCCTGCTCGTCCGAAGGCATGAAGTTGCGCCCCTCTTTTATCTCCATCCCGAAAAAATCCAGGAAGTTGCCGGACACAGGCAGCACATCCAACTGCACGCGATGCCCGTCGTACTCCCTACCCCAGCCCATTTTGCCGCTCGACACCAGATTGCCGCCGGCATAAGTAACATCCACAATGTTCGGATGCTGCATCAGCCGCTGCCGGAAGCTCTCCGCCTGCGCACCTATCCGGTAGCCGACGGGCGCTACAAGCACCTGATCCGACGTGAAGCCCATATCGTATTTTTTCATGTAGCGCGTTTGCACAAAAATGTACAGCGCGAAGGCCGACAGCACAAAAGTGACCACGTACTGGAAGCCGACCAGCGAATTTCGCAACGTGCGCCCTTTGGCCGAAAGCGAAAACGAGCCTTTGAGCACCAAGGCCGGCCGAAACGAGGTGCTGTACAAGGCCGGATACATTCCCGCAACCGCCGAAATACCGACGGCCGCCGCCAGACCTATGAGCAGAACCGCCGCATTGTCGGCCGGACGCAGCGAACCGGAAATGTAGGACGCCAGCGAGGTGCCGGAAATAATATGCAGCATCAACACGGCCAGCAGATAAGCCAACAGGGTAACAAGCAGCGAATCGGCAAGCAAACTTCCTACCAAGGAGGCCCGCGAAGAGCCCAGCACCTTGCGGGTGTTGATGGACTTGATGTGGAACGGCACCGAAGCCATCGAAAAATTGATGAAATTGATAATGGCAATGAACAAAATAAGCAGGCTGACGGCAAAAAGCGTGTTGGTAATGGCCAGGTTGCCCTTTTGGAGGAAGTCGTCGGTGTTTTTTCGGAAATAAATGTCGTGAACATTCACGATATTGACGCTTTCCTTGAGGATGTTGATGCCTTCTTCCGAACTATCCGGGTCGAAAAACCGGATAAATTCGACAAATTGGTCGACCAAACTGCTCACGACCGCCTGCTTGTCGGCTTGCGGGGTGGTTTTCAGGTAGCACATAGTGGACCATTCGCTCCAGTTGTCCAGCAATTGCCGGCTCAGGGGCACGATTACGCCGTTTGGGATGGATGAATTTTCGGGAAAATCCTTGTACACGGCCACGATGGTCATCTCTCCCGCCAAGTCGGTGGCGCTAACCGGCTTGCCGATGGCCGACCGGCCGGGGAACATCTTTTCGGCCGCGCTGCGGCTGATAATGCAGCTGCCCTCCGGGGCAAAATCGGCCGCGTTGCCTTCCAAAAACTCGAAGGGGAACACCCGCAGCAAGTCGGCATCCGCGTGGGCCACGTCCAGCTTGTAGCGCACGTCCGGTTTGCCCTGTTCCGAGAAATGGGTCGACTGCCCGCAGCGGTAGCCGCCGAGTGCTTCTATGTTCGGCGTCCGGCCCTTGAACGATTCGATGATAGGCCGGCAAAAGCTGACGGTAACCTCCGTGCTATAGCCCATCGGATGCAGCTCCAAGCGGTAAATCCGCTCCCAATCCGGGTAATTTCGGTCGTAATTCCAGTCGTAAGTGACTTGTTTCATGATTGCCATGAACGCCGTCATGGCCACTGCCATTCCGAGCAGGTTCAGCAGGGTAGAAAAAAGGCGTTTGCGGTTAAATATCCGTTTCATATCCGTTTATTTTGTGGTTTGTTTGCTGTTTTATGC
>CAYUYS010000130.1:0-5438 GCA_964449415.1 uncultured Paludibacteraceae bacterium
GGCAAAAGTAATACTTTCCGTCCAATTAAGGAGAAATTTCTGGAATTAATTTCTGGAACAAACGATAAAAAAGATTATTGCGGCCGGTCATTAACAACAAACCTGCCGAATCGGAGAATGGAAAAGGCAGGTTCTTGAACAAAAAAAGCGTCCGGCAAACCGCTGGACACTTCCGCTCTCCCTCTTGGACTTGAACCAAGGACCCTCTGATTAACAGTCAGATGCTCTAACCAACTGAGCTAAGGAAGAATTTTTCTCGAATGCGGGGCAAAAGTAGATGTTTTGTCGGAAATATGCAATATCTTTGCCGAAAAAATACTGATTTTTTTATGAAAAAGATAATCGGCATAGGAAACGCACTGACGGACATCTTGTTTCAGGTAGATGATAATGCTTTGAAAACGTTCAACTTACCCAAAGGGAGCATGCAATTGGTGAACGCGGAACTGTCCGCCGCCATACAGCAAACATTTTCGTCAATTCCCAAATCGATGGTAGCCGGCGGCTCGGCATCGAACACGATAAACGGCATTGCGCGTTTGGGCGGAGCAACCGCTTTTATCGGGAAAGTAGGAAAAGATGAAATAGGCGCATTTTATACCGCCGACACGAAAAAAAACGGCGTCCATCCGTTGCTGTTGACCGGCGATACGCCCTCCGGAAACTGCACGGTGCTGGTTTCGCCGGACGGAGAACGTACCATGTGCACCTATCTGGGCGCGTCGTGCGAATTGTCCGCCGGCGACCTGATGCCGGAATGGTTCTCCGACTGTTTCATTTTCCACATAGAAGGCTATCTGGTGCAAAACACCGATCTAATCCGTACAGCCGCGCGGATGGCCAAAGCAGCAGGTGCACAGGTTTCCATCGACCTAGCCAGCTACAACGTGGTGGAAGAAAATCTGGATTTTCTGAAAAAGTTGGTGAAGGAATATATTGACATCGTCTTTGCCAACGAGGAGGAAGCCAGGGCGTTTACGGGGCAAGATGCCCGCGAAGCACTTGACACCATTGCCGAACTTTGTGACATTGCCGTGGTCAAAACCGGCAAGCGCGGATCGTACATAAAGCACAACGGGCAAGTCCTGCGCATAGCGTCCATTCCGGCGGAGTGCATCGATTCTACCGGCGCAGGCGATTTGTACGCGGCGGGATTCCTGTACGGGCTGCTTAGGAACTATGGTTTGGAGAAATGCGGCAAATTAGGTTCGCTCGTGGCCGGAAAAACGGTGGAAATCGTCGGGCCGAAACTTTCGGATGCCACATGGAACGATATCAAACAGCAAGAAAACGCATTGTAAAAACCCGGTTTATGAAAAAAGTGCTTTGGGGAATATACCAGTGGCTGATTGCTTTTCCCATCCTGTTGGTAGTCACCGTACTGGCAGCGATAGCGACTATCGTGATAACGCCTTTTGGCGCAAACACGGCCGTGGCTTACTTTCCCGCCCGCTTTTGGAGCCGGGCCATTTGTGCGCTCTTGTTTGTAAAAGTCGAGATTTCCGGTCTGGAGCACATTGACAAAAGGCAGTCCTGCGTGTTTGTGTGCAACCATCAAAGCATGTTCGATATTTTTGTCATTTACGGCTGGCTGCCCGTATTTTTCAAATGGGTCATGAAAGCCGAACTGCGCTATATTCCTTTTGTGGGCAAGGCGTGCGAAGTGGCCGGGCACATTTTTTTGAACAGAAGTAATCCGAAAGCCATTCGGCGAAGCTTGGAAAAGGCGGAAAAACAATTGAGAAATGGCGTGTCGGTGGTTATTTTTCCCGAAGGGACGCGCACATACGACGGTTCAGTCAACAGGTTTAAGCGCGGTGCTTTTGTGATTGCCACAGATTTGAAACTGCCCGTCGTTCCGATAACCATTGATGGGGCTTTTGAACGCATGCGGCGCAACTCAGCCTGTGTGCATCCGGGTGTCATCCGCGTGTCTGTACATCCTGCTGTCCGGATGGAGGCTTATTTGCCCGACAGGCAACAGCAACTGGCAGATGATTGCAGAACGATCATTCTGTCTGCAATGAAGTCCGCATAGTCGTTGGACTACAGCCATCTCTTCCAGCGAAACATCAACAGAATGCCGCCGCAAAACGCCACCATGAGGAAAATGGCAAACGGATAGCCCAATTGCCAATGAAGTTCGGGCATGAAGTCGAAGTTCATGCCGTACAGGCCGGTTATCAGCGTCGGTGGCAGGAATATGACGGTTACAACGGTGAATATCTTGATAATCTTGTTTTGCTGTAAGTTTACCAGACCGAGGAAGGTATCTTGCAGATAGTCAAGCCTGTCGAAGCCGAAGCGGGTGTATTCGAAAAGGGAGTTTATGTCCTTTACAATCATTGTCAGTCGCGGCCGTAGCTCTTCAGGGAAAAAATCGCATTTCAGCATGTTGCTTACCACGCGCTGCTTGTCGATGATATTCTGCCGGATAATCATTACTTTTTCCTGCAAGTCCTTGATTTGAATCAGAATGTCTTCATCAATGCTGTCGCTGTTGGCGTTCATGCTTTTAGACAGGTTGGTAATCAGCTCGGTTGTGTCCTCAATCATATCGGCATCGTATTCCACGCGGGTTTCGAGCAAGGAGACAAGTACGTGATAACCACTGGGAAAGCCTTTGGTGTTGGCGAACATTTTTTTGACTGTTTCTTTGAATGATTTCAGTTCCACGTCGCGTACCGACACCAGAATGCCGTTTTTGACAATGAACGAAACGGGTTCTATCTGAAAACTGTCCAGCAGAAAGTTTGAATTGGCCACAATGCTGTCATCTGTCTGCATGTAACGCGAACTCATTTCAATTTCTTCGATTTCATCGTCCTCCTGAATGTATATTTTCAGGAATTGTTCCAGTTCGCTTTCTACTTCGAGCGCTACATCTATCAAGTCTATCCAGATAATGTCTTTTTTATCGATTTTTTTCAGGATATCCAGACTTTTCGATATTTTGATTTTTGTTCCTTCCTGATAAAAGAGCCTGAGTTCTGCCATGTTTTTGTTCTATTTTCCGGTTGCTATTAGGTTGGTTAGTTCCACAAATTGCCGCACGCCGAGTTGTTCGGGCCGCAAATTGAAGATTTCGTGTGCCAAAAGCGCTGTGTCGTTGTCAACGAGCGCCCTTAGCGAGTTGCGCATGGTCTTGCGCCGTTGGTTGAAGGCTGTTTTCACTACTGTCCTGAACAATTTTTCGTCACAATCGAGTTGACTTACTTCATTGCGGGTCAGGCGGATAACAGCCGACTTGACCTTGGGCGGAGGGTCAAAGACGTGCTCATGAACCGTAAAAAGATATTCTATGTGGTAGTAGGCTTGCAGAAACACACTCAGAATGCCGTATGTCCTGTTTCCCGGAGGTGCGGCTATGCGTTCGGCCACTTCCTTTTGAATCATGCCGGACACGCAGGGTATCCGGTCTTTGTTGTCCAGAACCTTGAAAAATATTTGGCTGGAAATGTTATAGGGAAAATTGCCGATAATACAGAACGGGCCGGGATACAACGTTTGCAGATCCATTTTCAGGAAATCGGCTTCTATCAGTTGGAGTGTCGGATAAAGCCGGCGCAGATACGCCACCGATTCGCGGTCCAGTTCAACACAAGTAAGGTCTATTTGCGGATTCCGGAGCAGGTATTGCGTCAGTACACCTGTTCCCGGTCCGATTTCAAGTACGGGCATGCGCCCATCGAAAACCAGACTTCCGGCTATACGCCGGGCCACTTCCAAATCTTTCAGGAAATGCTGGCCCAGAAATTTCTTGGCTCTTACTTGCATCATGTTGGTGGTAGTCGTCCGGCATGGTTTGTTTTTTTAGTAATCCGAATAACTGCAAGCTGTTTGTGTCGCGTAAAAACCTTATGAAAGTTTACGACAAAAAAACGTATCTTTGCAGCAATACTTTTTCCGACCGCAAAAGTATTTATAAAAGTTGAAGCGAGCAAACCTATGAGGAAGTTTTTTAAGTTGGCAGGCCGTATTGTCACCAACATAATTGATTTTTTCTATCCTTTGTGCAGCAGATGGTGCTCCCCGCAGTTTTTCCGTTATGGCGTGTGTGGGGTAGGGAATTTGGTGCTGGACGCGGTGTTGTATTTCATAGTTTACAACTTCGTGTTGCAACATCGCATGCTGCATTTGGGGTTTGTCACCCTCAGTTCGCACATTGCCACCTTGTGTTTTGTGTTTCCGATTACGTTGTTTTCAGGATTTTTCTTTTCCAAATATGTCACATTTACAAGTTCCAGTTTGCGTGGAGGCGTGCAGTTGGTCCGTTATGCGTCCATAGTCCTTATCAATCTGCTGGTCAACTACGCCGGGCTGAAGTTGTTTGTGGATGTTTGCGGCATATATCCGACGCCCTCTAAAATGCTGATAACTGTCATAACGGTTACTTTCAGCTATTTTGCACAAAAGTATTTCACTTTCCGATGACCAGACTTTCCCGAACGCAAGTTGTAAAAGTCGTTCAATATGCATGCGCCTTGGCGGCTTACGCGTTTTTGGCATACAAGCTCATCCATTTCGACGGTTATGCGGAGCTGGCTGCTTATTTCCGGTTCGTTCCACTCCTGAATTACGGCTGGCTATTGGCCATGTTGGCTTTGCTGGCCGCGAATATCGGTATGGAGGCGGTCAAATGGCGTTATATTGTATCTCCTGTGGGCAGGCTTTCGTTTGCCGTTTCGCTCAGAAGCGTTCTGGTAGGCTGGGTTGCGGCCTTTGTCACGCCCAATCGTATTGGCGAAATTCCGGGACGCGCATTGTTTGTTTACCAACAAAACGATGCATGCATAAAGTCCATCCTATTCGGTTGGGTGGGTTCGTTTGCCTCGATGCTGGTCACTGTTTTGTGCGGCTTGCCTGCTTGCGTTTGCCTGTTGCAGCAACAACAACTGTTCGGAAATTCCGCCGCATACCTTGTTTGTTGCCTTATCATCTTGGTAGGGTTGTGTTTATTCACCTTCCGATTGCCCGGAATGGCTGCGTGGCTCGGCAGTCGGCATCAATGGAGACCTTCCGTGCAAAATATTCTGGCCGCCGTCAGCCAACTGCGTACCGGCTATATTTGGAGCGTTTGCGGGCTGTCCTTTTTGCGATACGCCGTTTTTTGCACGCAGTTTTGGATTATGCTTCGGTTTTTCGGCATCAGCCTGTCGCTGTTTCAGGCGGTTGTGGCCATTCCCGTTTATTATTTGTTCGTGACCTTTACGCCCGCTGTCGGTGTGTCTGAGCCGGTCATACGCGGTTCGTGGGCCATTGTTGCCTTGCAGGCCTTCACATCGAATACGGCAGGAACCGCTTTTGCCGCCGTTGCCGTCTGGCTGATCAACCAAGTGCTGCCCATGCTGGCCGGCAGCCTGCTGCGGAAAGGGTAAAGTGGAATAAACCAAGACCTCTGCAAAACCACTCTAATAGTAGTAATAATCAGTATATGA
>CAYUYS010000131.1:0-5433 GCA_964449415.1 uncultured Paludibacteraceae bacterium
TTTTTGATTTGGCCGCAAAAGTACGCAAAAAAAGCGGAATAAGTTGCAAGCTTTTTGCTGCCGGCAGTCCGGAAAACGGCAGACTTCCTCTGCGGGGGGGGCAGCGGGGGGGTGGGGGATGTATCCGCGGGAAAACAAAAAAATCCCGATTTCCAAGCGGAATCGAGATTTTGCTGCGTTTTGCTTTTCTTCAAAGTGTGGTGCCACCAGGAATCGAACCGGGGACACAAGGATTTTCAGTCCTTTGCTCTACCAACTGAGCTATGGCACCCTTTCGGTTTTGCGGGTGCAAATGTAAGGCAAAAAAACGGATTGGACAAATTTTCCGTGAAAAAAAGTTTTGGAAAAGATGCAATACCGGCCTTTGGGTTGTCCGCGTGGGTTTTGCGGATGCTCCGCAAAAGGGTTTTGCCTATTGTTTTTCAACACGTTGCACGAAGTTTACTTCCTTGATTTTTCGAATATCTGCGCACAGTTCCTTGATTTCTTCCGTGTCGTGTACGTAAATTTCGAATGTGCCGCTGAATATGCCGGCTTCCGACCCTACTTTCAGGGCTTTGATGTTCATGGAGTATTTTCCGGAGATAATCTTCAGTATTTCGATAATAACGCCTCGCTTGTCTATTCCTCTTATTTCCAGCGTTTCTACAAAGGAGAGCACTTTGTGTGTCTGCCATTCGGCCGTGACAATGCGGCTTCCGAAGTTGGTTTTCAGTTTGGTGGCAATGGGGCATTGGCGTTTGTGTATGATAACCACGCCGGAATCGTCCAAGTAGCCCATGATATTGTCGCCGGGAATGGGGCGGCAGCAGGGTGCAAGTTGGTATTGCTTGTCGGCATTCTCTTCGGTCAGGATGATATTGTTTTCTTTTTTGGCGGGTGGGAGGGCCGGTGCGGGCGCGGCGTTGTTTGTCGTGCTGAACGGGCGTTTCAGGTAGCGCCAGATGATATTTCCCTGTTTGGGTTTTATGAGGGCCTTGGGCAGTTCGTCCAGATTCAGGTTGCCGTAGCCGATTTGGCGCATCAGCTCGTTTTTGGAAAGTATCTTGTAGTAGTTCAGCAGTTTGTTCAGGTTTTCCGTATCCAACGGGAGTTCCAGTTTTCCCATTTCCGTTTTCAGGGCCTTTTCTCCCTGCCGGATATGCAGTCTTTCCTGTCGTTTGAAATAGGTTTTGATACGGCTTTGTGCGCGTGCCGTGGTTACGAAGTCGAGCCATTCTTTTTTGGGGGTCTGCTTTTTTGAGGTCAGCACCTCAACCTGGTCGCCGCCTTTCAGTATGTAGTTCAGAGGCACTAATTTATGGTTTACTTTTGCGCCAATGCATCGCACGCCCAGATCGGAGTGGAGCATGAACGCAAAGTCGAGTGCGGTGGCTCCCTGGGGCAGCGTTTTTATGTCACCTTTGGGTGTGAAGACAAATATTTCGGAGGCGAACAGATTCAGTTTGAAGGTGTCCATGAAATCGATGGCGTTGGGTTCCGGATGCTTCAGCATTTCTTTGATGGCTTTGAGCCATTTGTCCAACTCCGATTCGTCCTGTTCGCCTGTTTTGTATTTCCAGTGCGCCGCCAGTCCTTTTTCGGCAATCTCGTGCATGCGTTCGCTGCGGATTTGTACTTCGACCCATTGCCCGTCCTGACTCATGACGGTCACGTGCAAGGCTTCATAACCGTTGGTTTTCGGGGTGCTGATCCAGTCGCGGATACGTTCCGGATGCGGTTTGTATATTTCGGTAATGACGGAGTAGATGAGCCAGCACTGCTCTTTTTCGCTGATGTCCGGCTTGGGTTTGAAAATGATGCGTAAGGCCAGCAGGTCATATATTTCTTCGAAGGGTATGTTGCGGGTGGACATTTTTTTCCAGATGGAATACACGGATTTGATGCGTGCCGTCAGGGTAAACTGATAGCCCAAGGACACCAGTTTTTGGTTGATGGGAGCGGAAAACTGGTCGTAGAACTCCATGCGTGCAACCTTGTCGACGGCAATTTTGTCCTCAATCATGGCGTATGTGTCGGGATGCTCGTATTTGAAACTCAGGTTCTCGAGTTCTGTCTTTATGGGGAACAATCCCAGGCGGTGTGCCAGCGGCGCATAGATATACAAGGTTTCGCCAATGATTTTCAGCTGTTTGGCCGTTGGCATGGAGCCCAACGTGCGCATGTTGTGAAGCCGGTCTGCTATTTTTATCAGAATGACGCGTATGTCTTCCGACATGGTAAGCAACAGTTTCCGGAAATTTTCGGCTTGTTCGGAGGCATGCTCGCCAAAAACACCTCCGGATATCTTTGTCAGTCCGTCAACAATGCTGGCTATTTTGGGGCCGAACAGATTTTCTATGTCCTCCACGGTATAGTCCGTGTCTTCCACCACATCGTGGAGCAGCGCGGAACAGATGGATGTGGAACCCAAACCGATTTCGCCGACCACAATGCGCGCCACGGCCAGCGGATGCATAATGTAAGGCTCTCCGGAACGGCGGCGCATGCCTTTGTGGGCGGCATTGGCAAAATTGAATGCTTTGGTTATGATTTCTGTCTTTTGTCTGTGGGCAGTCTGTTTGTATTCGTTCAGCAGTGTCTGAAATTCCTGTTGAATAGTTTCTTCTTCCAACAACATTTTTGCTTTCTCCTTCATGAAAAATTGTATTTTATCAGGCAAAAGTAACTGAAAAATACTTAACGGTCAAGATTTCACGAGATTTCTATGGTTAAAAAGTAAAAGAAACCGTCCCGGCGGGGGAACGGTCGTGCGTTCCGGACAAGGAAATCCGACCCAACTTACTTTGGTTTGGATAAGGAGAGTTCATACTTTTTTTATACCTTTGCATCTCATTTTCAGCTAAACCGAAAATTATCATGTGTGTATCCATTTATTTTGGGTTGGTCCGCGTGGCGGCCTTGTTTAACCGGAAAGCCCGCAAGTTGGTCAAGGGCCAGAAAACCGTGTTTCAGGAACTGAAAACCAAACTGGAGCCTTCGGCCAAATACCTGTGGTTTCATGCCGCCTCGGTTGGCGAGTTCGAACAAGGGCGCCCGCTCATAGAGCGCCTGAAAGCCGAACACCCGGACAGGAAAATCATACTGACTTTCTTTTCGCCTTCCGGCTATGAAATGCGCAAGGACTATCCGCTGGCCGATGTGGTGACTTATCTGCCCTTTGCCACGCGCAAGAACGCACGGCGTTTTGTGGAGATGGTCAAGCCGGAAAAGGCCTTGTTCATCAAATATGAATTCTGGCCAAACTACCTGAAATGTTTGCAGCAACACAAGGTGCCGGTTTACAGCGTGGCAGCCATATTCAACCCGAAGCAGGCCTTTTTTCGCTGGTATGGCGGTCGCTACCGCAGATGCTTGCGCCGTTTCACGCACTTGTTTGTGCAAGACAAGGCATCCGCACGGCTGCTCGCGCGCTACAACATAAGGAACACTACCGTCTGCGGTGATCCGCGCTTTGACCGTGTGGCGGCTGTTGCGGCCGAAGCAAAGGAATTCCCGTTGGTGCAGCAATTTGCGCAGGGAAGTCCTGTGCTCGTTGCCGGCAGCACATGGCCGGTCGATGAGGACTTGCTGATGCGTTATTATCACGAACGCCGGAACTTCAAACTGATCCTGGTGCCGCACGAAATACACGAGGAACACCTGAACCGGATTTTCCAGATGCTCGAAGGGCGATATATCCGTTATACCGAAGCAACGTCCCAAAACCTTTCGAGTGCCGACTGCCTCATTGTCGACACGATGGGCATGCTCTCGTCGCTTTACCGTTATGCAACCGTTGCCTACGTGGGCGGCGGCTTTGGTGCGGGCATACACAACACGATAGAGGCGGCCGTGTTCGGCGTGCCGGTGGTGTTCGGGCCGGAATACCGCAAGTTTCGCGAAGCCCACGGGCTGGTCGCTTGCGACGGAGGGTTTCCCGTGAAGAACTACCGCAGCTTGGCCGCAACCTTGGATAAACTGTTTGCCCATCCGGAGGAGGCCGGACAAAAGGCCGGAGCATACGTGCAGTCCGAACGCGGCGCAACCGACAAGCTCATGCAAGACCTATTTGAAAACTGAATGATTTTATGGCACAAAAACCTACCATTCCCAAAGGAACGCGCGATTTTACGCCCGAAGAAATGGCCAAGCGCAACTATATCTTTGACACGATAAAAGACGTATTCAGGCACTACGGCTTCCGGCAGATAGAAACACCGGCCATGGAAAACCTTTCCACGCTGATGGGCAAATATGGCGCGGAAGGCGACAAACTGCTCTTCAAGATATTGAACTCGGGCGACTTTGCCGCCGGCTTGCAGGACGACGAACTGCTGGCGCGCAACAGCGCGAAACTGACCAACCGGATTGCCGAGAAAGGCTTGCGCTACGACCTGACAGTGCCTTTCGCACGCTTCGTGGTGCAGAACCGCGACAAAATAACCTTCCCCTTCAAGCGTTACCAGATACAGCCCGTATGGCGGGCCGACCGGCCGCAGAAAGGACGCTACCGCGAGTTTTACCAGTGCGACGTCGACGTGGTGGGCAGCAACAGCCTGCTCAACGAACTGGAACTCATACAGATAGTCGACGAAGTGTACCGCCGCCTGAACATACGCGTTTGCCTCAAAATAAACAACCGCAAAATACTGGCCGGCATTGCCGACATGATTGGCGAAGCCGAAAAGATAGTGGACATTACCGTGGCCATCGACAAGATGGAGAAAATCGGCCTGGACAAGGTGAATGCCGAACTGGCGGCCAAAGGAATAGGGCAGGAAGCTATATGCCGGATGCAACCTGTCCTGCAACTGCAAGGCAGCAACGCAGACAAGCTGACAAAGCTCAGGGAAATCCTAGCGGGTTCGCCCGTCGGGCTGAAAGGCATAGAGGAAATGGAAACGATTTTCGGTCTGTGCGATGCCGTGCAGATGACCATACCGGTGGAACTGGATTTGACGCTGGCACGCGGCCTGAACTACTACACGGGTGCCATATTCGAGGTGAAAGCGCTGGATGTGCCGATGGGCAGCATTACCGGCGGCGGCCGTTACGACAACCTGACCGGCGTGTTCGGCATGGACGGCGTGTCGGGCGTGGGCATTTCCTTTGGTGCCGACCGCATTTACGACGTGCTGAACCAACTCGACCTTTATCCCGAAACATCCACCGAACAAACCCGCCTGCTGTTTGCCGGCATGCGCGCCGAAGACATCACCTTCTGCCTGCCTTGGGCGGCCACCCTGCGTCGGCAAGGCCACAATGTGGAAATATATCCCGAACCGGCCAAGCTGAAAAAACAGCTGGCTTATGCCCACAGCAAGCAGATACCCTTCGTGGCCATTGTCGGCGAAACGGAGCAGGCCGCCGGCAAGGTCATGCTCAAAAACATGCTTACCGGCAACCAGCAACCCGCTTCCCTGCAGGAACTCACGCAGGCACTGCAAGGCT
>CAYUYS010000132.1:0-1998 GCA_964449415.1 uncultured Paludibacteraceae bacterium
GCGTTGCCTACTTCCAAATTAAAGCGTACCTTTGCGGTCGAAATTTGGAATAAGTATCCAAGGTAGAATGCCGCACAGGCGGCCGTGTATTCCAGGACCAACCACGTAAAAAACAGGAAGTATGAACAAACAGGTTTCCATTTCTTTCATGCTGTTGGGCATCCTTTTCAATGTATGCCTAATCACCGCCAATCTTCTCGAAACAAAAGTCGTACAACTGGGCAGCCTTACCGTTACTGCCGGATTATTGGTTTTCCCGATTTCCTATATCATCAACGATTGCATTGCCGAAGTATGGGGTTTCCGCAAGGCCCGTCTGATCATTTGGAGCGGTTTTGCCATGAATTTCTTTGTCGTGGCCCTGGGGCTTGTTGCGGTCGCTCTGCCTGCCGCTCCGTTCTGGGAGGGCGAGAGCCATTTCAATTTCGTTTTCGGCATGGCACCACGCATTGTCATCGCAAGCCTGCTTGCATTCCTCACAGGTTCCTTCCTGAACGCATACGTCATGAGCCGCATGAAAATAGCCAGCCAAGGACGCAATTTTTCCGCGCGCGCCATTTGGTCTACCATAGTCGGCGAAACTGCCGATTCGCTCATTTTCTTTCCCATTGCATTCGGCGGTATGATGGCATGGCCCATATTGTTTAAAATGATATGCCTGCAAATAATTCTGAAATCCGCATACGAAATCATTATTCTCCCCATCACGATTCGCGTGGTCAAAGCCGTTAAACGCGTGGATGGCAGCGATGTGTATGACGACGGCGTTTCATACAAAATCTGGAAAATCAGAGAACTCTAACGAACATTCCGTAAAAACAAGCATTCCAATATGAACAACAACACTGCATTGGTCGTACTCAGTGGCGGCCAGGATTCAACCACCTGCCTGTTTTGGGCAAAACGTGAATTTCAGAACGTACACGCATTGAGTTTCCTGTATGGACAAAAACACGCGCAGGAAGTAGAGATAGCCCGCGCCATTGCACAAAAAGCCGGCGTTGGGTTGGACGTTATGGATGTTTCATTCATTGGGAAACTTGGGCACAACGCACTGACAGACAACACCCTGATTATGGACACGGAAAAACCGGAAGAAGGCGTTCCAAACACCTTCGTACCCGGACGCAACTTGTTCTTTTTGAGCATTGCCGCCGTTTACGCACGCGAACGAGGCATAAACCATTTGGTAACAGGCGTTTCCCAGACCGATTTCAGCGGTTATCCCGACTGTCGGGACACGTTTATCAAATCGCTCAACGCTACGCTGAACCTTGCTTTGGACACACAATTCGTGATACACACGCCACTGATGTGGATTGACAAGGCCCGTACGTGGGCACTGGCCGACGACTTAGGCGTTTTCGAGTTGATACGCCATGAAACCATGACATGCTACAATGGTATTCCCGGCGACGGTTGCGGCCGTTGTCCGGCATGCAAATTACGCCGCGAAGGCTTGGAAAAATACCTTCCGGAAAGGCAAGCAGACAAGTTGTCATAAAGAAAAAGTCTGGTAATCAACTGATAAACAAAACATGGAGGAACTAAAGGAACAATTGTCCTTGTTGGGACAAAAAACGACATACAGGCAAGACTACGCCCCGGAGTTGCTCGAAGCCTTTGACAACAAACATCCTGAAAACGATTATTGGGTGCGTTTCAATTGTCCGGAATTTACGAGCTTGTGCCCGATTACCGGCCAACCTGATTTTGCTGAAATACGTATCAGCTACATTCCCGACCGGAAAATGGTGGAAAGCAAAAGCCTGAAATTATACCTGTTCAGCTTCCGGAATCACGGCGCATTCCATGAAGATTGTGTGAACATCATCATGAAAGACCTTATCCAATTGATGCAACCGAAATACATTGAAGTGACAGGTTTTTTCACCCCCCGCGGCGGCATATCCATCTACCCGTATGCCAACTACGGGCAACCCGGCAGTAAATACGAAAAACTGGCTGAACACAGGTTGCTGAATCACGACTAAATCC
>CAYUYS010000132.1:2098-5318 GCA_964449415.1 uncultured Paludibacteraceae bacterium
ACTATAATCAAAAAAGCGGAACTGCTTTCACAATTCCGCTTCAAAACCATTAAGCAACAATGATTATTGTATGATTGCTTTAAATTCTCCGTCGTTGGCAAACTTAGCAAATTCAATATCTTTAGCTGCTCTGCTCTTCATGGCTGCATCTCTCTCTACTGCCACTTTCATATTGCTGTAAACAGCTTCGCGATCATTGGTACGAGCACCAACTACAGCTGACAGGTAGGCCGTTGTTGCATTTGGTTCTGCAACTGCCGCCAAAGTGTTCCGAGCTGCATTATAATCTTCGTTCAAGATCTGTTGCAAGGCAGCGTTGTTCGTATTTGCACTGCCAAACGAAGTCTGTGCTTGGCTATATTCACCTCTCATCATATACAAAGTTCCCAATGCAGCACCCAAATCAGATTTGGTACCGGCAGCTTTGCCAAAGTACTCTTCAGCTTTTGCCAAGTCACCCTGTGCCATTGCGGCTACACCGGCATTATAATTTACGTCCGGGTCGTTCGGCTGCAATTCCAATGCTTTGGCATAGCAACGTACAGCTTCATCTATTTCACCCTGAGCATATTTCGTAACACCCAAATTGTTGTGTCCGCGATATTCATTCGGATAGTTTTCAATCACTGTTTGATAAATGGCTGCTTTTTCACCCAAATCTTGTGTAAGGGTAGCTGCATAGAGCATTTCTTCAAT
The DNA here is from genome assembly GCA_964449415.1 of uncultured Paludibacteraceae bacterium. Lineage (GTDB taxonomy): Bacteria > Bacteroidota > Bacteroidia > Bacteroidales > Paludibacteraceae > CALUNA01. The sequence goes on from CAYUYS010000132.1 coordinate 2,795, forward strand.
AGAAAGTTGTGTCGGATCTTCCTTGGCCAGCTGCGAGATTTCTTCGTCAGACCTACCAATCAGGTCAGTCGTGAGTTTCAGGCGGGCACGACGCAACGGAGGCAGAATTTCATCAGCAATGCTCTGATAAGCAGACGACAAATTTTTGATTTCGCGTTCGCGCTCTTCCGGATCGTTATACATGGACAAGACACGCAAGATCAGGTCTTTATCCTGAATGCTGGATGCTTCCATCAAATTCTGGAAACCTTCCCAGTCTTCGGCCGTAACCTTTGAATCAATTTCAACGTTAACTTTCTGTCTCTTCAACTGTTGGGCAAGAAAATCAGCAGAAACTTTCTGACGCCTTTCAGCCAAGCCTTCATTCAGTTCCAGAGCACCATCCGGCGATGCATAACCGGAAATTTCCAGACTGTTTATGGCTTGCCTTTGGGCGGTGTCGGCCGTTATGATAGCGGCAGTCAGATCCTGGATGCTGGCCGAAGAAGTCTCGGAAGACCGCAGATTGGCTTGCTGGATCAAGAACTTAATGTCAGCTTCCTGAATTTCCTGAATAATACGCTGGAAGTTGTCAGGAGTTATGCTGAGTTTCATTTCGTCTGCATCCAAAGATGCCAATTTAACCGTAGAAATAACACCATCAGCAACCTTTACTTCCGGTATGTCAAATGTTTTCTTACCTGCGGTTGCCTCAAACTGCAAATACAACTCGGATTGCATCATTTCCGGTACATAATTGAAAGAAACCCTTACATTGTATCTGCCACCGTTGGCATAAGAGATTTTGTTGCCGTTCGTTTTTACTTTTTCTCCGATATACGTAGTCGGAGTGCCTTTCACTTCCTGACCGTTGAATTTCAAAACCGGAGTGACAACCAATGTTCCCTTCTTATTGAAGGACTTTGCTGGGAATGTTCCTGTTATAGAGGCATCTACCTTATTACCTACCACAGTCAACGGGCTCGGGTTGCACTTCAAATCTTGAGGAGCAACCATCGGTTTGTTACACGAATTCATGACTACCGCCAAAACCAAGGTAGCCATCAGTAGCACTTTCTGTTTCATAAAAAATAAATTTTGTAGTTATACGAATATAATAGATTAGGAGAAATTTCCGACGCGCAAATGTACAATAAATGCACAATAAATCCAACATTTTTCTATTACTTTGCAAAAGTTTTTTTTGCTTTTTTAAATTTGAATACATACAACAACTATTATTTAGAAATTATGCTGTCCTCACACATACTTAACGTACTTTTGTCCATACGCTGTCTTAATTTTAACCGTTGCATGAATTATGTCAGAATGATAAGCAGTTTCATGGCAAGCCGGCTAACCGGCAAGGTACACATTTGGCATAAGCCGACTTTCATATCAGTAGAACCTGCCAATTATTGCAATCTGCAATGTCCGGAATGCCCTGTGGGCAACAGGACGAGCATAAAAAAGACGGCTCAATTCAAATTGGATATTTACCAAAAACTATTGTCGGAGCTTGCTCCCGATTTGCACATTATCAATTTGTACTTTCAGGGAGAACCTTTGTTTGCCAAAAACCTTTGCAAAATGATACGGTTGGCAAAACAACACCATTTGTATGCCGTAACCTCTACAAATGCACAACTGCTTACCCCAAAAAACGCCAAAGAAATTGTCCTTTCCGGCTTGGATCGGATAATTATCTCCGTAGATGGGATTACCCAGCAAAGCTACGAACAATACCGTAAAAATGGAGAATTGCAAAAAGCAATAGACGGCATTCGTTTTCTGGATTTCTGGAAGAAAAAAGTTCACAGCTGCACGCCAATCATAGAAGTACAATGTTTACGATTACGGAGCAACGAACACGAATGGCGCACATTGCAAGGTATGTATAAGCGATGGGGCGGGAATATATTAACATTCAAAACGGCCCAATTTTATGATTATGAAAACGGGAACAAACTAATGCCCAACGAACGGTACAGTAGATATGCAAAACAAAAAAACGGGAAATACCGGCTGAAAGACAAGCTTCACAATCGCTGCCTGAGATTATGGAGCGGAACTGTGATTGATGCCCATGCAAACGTACTCCCGTGTTGCTTCGACAAAAACAACGAACACAAGTTTGGCAACATGGCAAACAACAGTTTCACTATGTGCTGGCACAGCAAGGAGGCTTTTTCATTTCGAAGCCGGATACTCGTTCAACGCTCTCAGATTAATATCTGTACCAATTGTACCGGCAACTGACAACAAAAAAGGAGGCAGAATTCTGTTTCTGTCTCCTTTGGCTGAGCGGCAGACGGGACTCGAACCCGCGACCTCCAGCTTGGGAAGCTAGAGCTCTACCAGCTGAGCTACTGCCGCATAACGTATGCAACCGAAAAATACGCCTGCAAAATTAACATGAAAATAGCATTCCTGCAAATAATCAGCAGATATAATTTTACTTTTTCGCTTTTCCTTGCATAAAAAAAACGTCCTGTCATCAGTTGCAGACGACAGGACGCTCCAAAATAAAAACGGCGGCTACCTA
>CAYUYS010000133.1:0-5294 GCA_964449415.1 uncultured Paludibacteraceae bacterium
CCGAAAAATTGGTGATGACCGGCAAAGGAAGTGCTTTTTGTCAAGTGCTTCCTGCGTTGTGTCGTATTGGAACTATGGAAATACAGAAATTGCACGCGCTTTATGCGCAACATCCGCAAATCAACCGGGTATGCAAATGGCTGACGAACAGGGACGAACTTCATTTCCTGGCAGGAGGACTGCATGCGTCGGCGCGTGCCATGGTGTTGGGAGCCATGTTTCGGCAGCAGCCGTGTTGCCAGCTGGTCGTGGCCGACGATCCGGACAGTGCATCCTATCTGTTCAACGATTTGCAGGCGCTTTTGGAAAGCTCCGAACTGGCTTTTTTCCCCTCGTCATACACGCGGCGGATGCGAAACCGCCAAGCCGATGCGGCCAACGAGATTCTGCGTACGGAAACCCTGAACCGTTTGGCTAACAACTCGTCGGCGTGCATTGTTGTGACTTATCCGGAAGCCTTGATGGAAAAGGTGGTTGCGGCAACTACGCTGAAGCAGAATACCTTGTCGTTGCGGGTCGGCGAGCGTGTCGATATGGAAATGTTGCAGCAAATTCTGCAATCTTACGGCTTCCGGCGGGTTGACTTTGTGTACGAACCCGGGCAATATGCCGTGCGCGGCAGCATTGTGGACATATTTTCCTATTCGTGCGAATTGCCTTACCGTATCGATTTTTTTGGCGATGAGGTTGATTCCATCCGCATCTTTGAAATAGAAACCCAGCTTTCGCAGACGAAAAGGCAGGAAATGGAAATCGTGCCGGACATGAATGTGGAGAAATGCACGGAAACGGCATCCGTTCTAGACTATTTGCCGGCCGACACCTTGTTTGCTTTCGACGATCTGGCCTTTGTGTGCGGCAAAATGAACCGTTTGTACGACGAGGCGGTTTTGCAGACGCAGGAGGCCGGAAAGGAGGAAACGGACTTGTCGTCCGCCTTGTTGACCGGCGATGAACTGATGGCCCGGCTGTCGGACAAACATACGTTCGAAATGAGCCGGACATCGTGCTTCCCCAAATATGCGGGTCTGGAGTTTCACACGGAGCATCAGCAACTCTTTCACAAGAATTTCGCGCTGATCACCGCTTCCTTTACCGAGTCGTTGGACAAAGGTTACCGGATTTTTATCCTGAGTGACAGCGTCAAGCAGACCGACCGCATCGCTTCCATCTTTGAAGACATGGACCGGCAAATCGCGTTTACGCCGGTGGACAAGACCTTGCACGAAGGTTTCGTAGACCACGATACGCGTATCTGCTGCTATACAGACCATCAGATTTTCGAGCGTTTCCACAAGGCGCAGTTCCGCACGGACAAAACGCGGCAAGGCAAGGCCCTGTTGACCTTGAAAGAACTGAACCAATTGCGTGTGGGTGACTTTGTGGTGCACGTAGACCACGGCATTGGCAAGTTCGGCGGACTGGTGCGCACGAATGTGAACGGCAAGATGCAGGAAATGGTCAAACTGATATACCGGGACGACGACATTATCTTCGTGAGCATCCATGCCTTGCATCGCATAAGCAAATACAAGGGCAAGGAGGGCGAACCGCCCAAAATCAGCAAGCTGGGCAGCGGAGCCTGGGAACGCCTGAAAGACCGCACCAAGTCGAAGGTGAAGGACATTGCGCGCGAGCTGATTCAGCTGTATGCCAAACGGAAAGCGGAAAAAGGCTTCCGCTACTCGCCGGACAGCTTCTTGCAGCACGAACTGGAAGCGTCGTTTATCTACGAAGACACGCCGGACCAGATAAAGGCAACGATGGATTTCAAAAAGGACATGGAGTCCGACATGCCGATGGACCGGCTCGTGTGCGGCGATGTGGGCTTTGGCAAAACCGAAATAGCCATGCGCGCGGCCTTCAAGGCGGTCTGTGACGACAAACAAGTGGCTGTCCTGGTGCCGACAACGGTGCTTGCCTTGCAGCACTACCATTCGTTCAAGGAACGTTTCAAAAACTTCCCCTGCACGGTCGACTACCTGAGCCGCGCCCGCACCGCCAAGGAGACCAAAGACGTGTTGGCGCGGCTGGCTAACGGCGAGCTGAACGTGATCATCGGCACACACAAGCTGGTGGGCAAAAACGTCAAGTTCAAGGATTTGGGCCTGCTCATAGTGGATGAAGAACAAAAATTCGGCGTAGCCGTAAAGGAAAAACTCAAGGGACTGAAAGTCAATGTCGACACCATGACGCTGACCGCCACGCCCATTCCGCGTACCTTGCAGTTCTCGCTGCTGGGGGCACGCGACCTGAGCGTCATGACCACGCCGCCGCCCAACCGCTACCCGGTGCAGACCGAAATCATCAGCATGACAGACGAGGACATTGTCCGCGAGGCCATAGAGAACGAAATGGCACGCAACGGGCAGGTGTTTTTCATCAACAACCGCATACAAAACCTGTTCGTCATAGAGAACATGGTCAAACGTCTGGTGCCGCGTTGCCGCGTGGCGGTGGGGCACGGCCAAATGCCGCCCGAACAACTGGAAAACGTGTTGCTCGACTTCATCAACTACGAATACGACGTGCTGGTGGCAACGAGCATAGTGGAGTCCGGGGTGGACATCCCGAACGTCAACACGATTATCATCAACAGCGCGCACCACTTCGGGCTGAGCGACCTGCACCAGTTGCGGGGCAGGGTGGGGCGCAGCAACCGGAAGGCTTACTGCTACCTGATTGCGCCCGACCGCAGCCTGCTCACGCCCGAGGCTCGCCGCCGCCTGCAGGCCATAGAAACCTTTGCCGATCTGGGCAGCGGCTTCAGCCTGGCCATGCAGGACTTGGATATCCGCGGCGCGGGAAACATGCTGGGAGCCGAACAGAGCGGTTTCATAGCCGACTTGGGATACGAAACCTACCAGAAAATCCTGAACGAGGCAGTGCTGGAGTTGAAAGAAGACGAATTCTCCGACCTATACAAGGAAGAGTTCCAAACGGCACAAAGCAACACCACCTTCGTAACGGACTGCCAATTGGACACCGATCTGGAAATCGGTTTCCCAATGGAATATATCGAAAACACCTCAGAGCGCATCAGCCTGTACCGCGAGCTGGATGCCATAACCAACCCCCAAGACCTGCAGGCCTACAAACAGCGATTGGTCGACCGCTTCGGTGCCCTGCCGCCCCAAGGCGAAGAACTGCTCGTGATGGTGCAAATGCGCTGGACGGCCATGCGCCTGGGCTGCGAACGGCTCATACTGAAAGGCGGCCGCATGATACTGCACCTCGTGGCCAACGCCAACTCGGCCTACTACCAGTCGGAAACCTTCGGACGCGTGCTGAACTACATGGTGCAGCACCCGCGCCGCTGCCAACTGCGCGAACAAAACAACAAACGCTCGGCACTCATAACCGATGTCACCACCCTGGCGGACGCCTGGAAAATCCTTGCAGAGATATAAACAACGCCGTTGCCCAAACGACAGTTTTTGATTACCTTTGCCCGCCGAAGAAGATAAACGCGGCGGACAACAAACCAAACAACTATCAAAAAGATAAACCACTATGGCACAAACAGAGTTCAAGTACAGCCCCATGTTCCAAACGGGCAAGGACGAAACGCAGTATTACCTGCTCACCAAAGATTACGTCTCAGTTTCCGAGTTTGAAGGCAAACCCATCCTGAAGATTGCCAAAGAAGGCCTCACAGCCATGGCCAACGCCGCCTTCCGCGATGTGTCCTTCCTGCTGCGCCGCGCACACAACGAACAGGTAGCCCAAATCCTGACCGACCCGGAAGCCTCGGAAAACGACAAATACGTGGCACTGACCTTCCTGCGCAACGCCGAAGTGTCGTGCAAAGGCCAACTGCCCCTCTGCCAGGACACCGGCACGGCCATTATCCACGGCGAGAAAGGACAACAAGTCTGGACCGGCTACTCCGACGAAGAAGCCCTCTCACTGGGCGTATTCAAAACCTACACCGAAGAAAACCTCCGCTACTCACAAAACGCACCGCTCACCATGTACGACGAGGTGAACACCCGATGCAACCTGCCCGCACAAATCGACATAGAAGCCGCCGAAGGCATGGAATACCGCTTCCTGTGCATCACCAAAGGCGGCGGCTCGGCCAACAAAACCTACCTCTACCAAGAAACCAAAGCCCTGCTGAACCCAAGCACACTGGTGCCCTTCCTCGTGGACAAAATGAAAACCCTCGGCACAGCAGCCTGCCCGCCCTACCACATCGCCTTCGTCATAGGCGGCACATCGGCCGAACGCAACCTGCTCACCGTGAAACTGGCCTCTACACACTACTACGACTCCCTGCCCACCACCGGCGACGAAACGGGACGCGCCTTCCGCGACATCGAACTGGAAAAGGAAGTATTAAAAGAAGCCTGCAACATCGGGCTGGGCGCACAATTCGGCGGCAAATACTTTGCACACGACGTGCGCATCATCCGCCTGCCACGACACGGCGCCAGCTGCCCGGTCGGACTGGGCGTGTCGTGCTCGGCCGACCGAAACATCCGCTGCAAGATAAACCAAGAAGGCATCTGGATCGAAAAACTGGACGACAACCCCACCGAACTGATACCCCCGGCCCTCCGCCAAGCCGGCGAAGGCGACGCCGTACGCATAGACCTGAACCAACCCATGCCCGACATCCTCCGGGAACTCTCCCGCTACCCGGTGGCCACACGCCTCTCGCTCAACGGCACCATCATAGTAGGACGCGACATTGCACACGCCCGCATAAAAGAACGCCTCGATGCCGGCGAACCCCTGCCGCAATACCTCAAAGACCACCCCATCTACTACGCCGGACCCGCCAAAACACCGGCCGGAATGCCCTGCGGCTCCATGGGCCCGACCACGGCCGGACGCATGGACTCATACGTCGACCTCTTCCAGCAGCACGGCGGCAGCATGATCATGGTGGCCAAAGGCAACCGCAGCCAACAGGTCACCGACGCCTGCCGCAAGCACGGCGGCTTCTACCTCGGCTCGATAGGCGGCCCGGCAGCCATACTGGCCCAAAACAACATCAAGTCCATAGCCTGCGTCGAATACCCGGAACTGGGCATGGAGGCCATCTGGAAAATCGAAGTACAAGACTTCCCCGCCTTCATTCTGGTGGATGACAAGGGGAACGACTTCTTCCAACAACTAACCCCCTCCTGCCGCTAAAGCCGACCCTCCCCACCACATCTGCCGGCCTCCCCCGGGGCGCTCCCAAATATCTCCCCATAGCTTGCCACCGGGAGCGCCCCACCTCCGGCCGGCAGACCGGGGTGCTCCCAACCCTCTCTCCTTTGCTTGTTTCCCCGGGAGCACCC
>CAYUYS010000134.1:0-5069 GCA_964449415.1 uncultured Paludibacteraceae bacterium
CATATTATCTTTTTTACAAATATATACTTTCTCCTTACTTTTTTGGTCACATTCCCTCCGGGACTTTTGAATTTGGCCGGCAAGGAAAAATGTAACATATCGTTTTCCCATAGGGTAGAAAAACGGTCAGAACCTTGCGGCGAAGTTACATAACTTTCTTCACTCCGACAACCGAATGGGATTTTATTTCGCCTTGCGTCTTTGCGGTTGGTAATGTCGCCGGAGGGCGTTGTTGTGTTAAATGGCGAAAAAACATGTTTTTGTGGGATGCATTGCAAAAAAAATCACTACATTTGCGCGGCAGTCGCGACATGCCGTGGCGGTGCGGAAGCATTGGTGACGCGTGCGCGATATGCCGTAAACCATACAATCCTAACTATTAAAATCCAAAGTATTATGAAAATCGGTATTCCAAAAGAAATCAAGGACAATGAAAACCGGGTGGGTATGACGCCGGCGGGCGTTGCAGAGTTGGTGGCGCACGGCCACGAAGTGAGTGTGCAGCATTTGGCGGGCGAAAACAGCGGCTTTGCCGATGAGGCCTATGTCAAGGCGGGCGCAAGCATAGTGCCGACGATAGAGGACATCTATGCCTGTGCCGACATGATTGTCAAGGTAAAGGAGCCCATCGAGCCGGAGTATTCGCTGATAAGGAGCGGACAACTGTTGTTCACCTATTTCCATTTTGCCAGTAACCGCAAGCTCACCGAGGCCATGGTGGCGAGCGGCAGTGTGTGTGTGGCCTACGAGACGGTGCAACCGGCCGACGGTTCGCTGCCCTTGCTCGTGCCCATGAGCGAGGTGGCGGGTCGCTTGGGTATGATAAACGGCGCGTATTACCTGCAAAAAACCCAAGGCGGCTTGGGCAAGCTGGTATGCGGTGTGCCGGGAGTTAAGCCGGCCCGTGTGCTGGTGCTCGGCGGAGGCATAGTGGGACAGGCCGCCGCCCGCGTGGCTGCCGGCCTTGGGGCAGAGGTGGTCATTGCCGACATATCGTTGTCAAAGTTGCGCGAGCTCTCCTTGTCCATGCCGGCCAACGTCTCGACGCTCTACTCTTCGCGGCACAACATAGAGGCAGAATTGCCACTGACAGACATCGTGATAGGCTCGGTGCTCGTGCCGGGCGACAAGGCCCCGTATCTCATCACGCGCGACATGCTGCGGCTGATGGAGCCGGGAACGGTGCTCGTCGATGTGGCGATAGACCAGGGCGGGTGCTTCGAGACGTCACGCCCCACCACGCACAGCGACCCTGTTTACACGCTTGACGGCATCGTTCACTACGCCGTGGCCAACATACCGGGTGCCGTGCCTAACACATCGACGCTGGCTCTGACCAATGCCACGCTCAAGTATGCCGTGGCCTTGGCCGATAAAGGATGGCGAAAGGCGTGCGCGGATGACCCTGCCTTGGCTCGCGGACTGAACATTGTGGAAGGAACGGTGGTCTATAAGGCCGTGGCCGATGTGTTCTCCATGCCGTGGAAACCCGTTGCGCTGTGATTGCCGGTCGGCGGCAAGCGCGCAACGCCGTTTGGCAAAACAAAAAAAGCACCTGCGTTCGTAGGTGCTTTTTTTGTGGTCCCACTTGGGCTTGAACCAAGGACCCCCTGATTATGAGTCAGGTGCTACTAACCAACTGAGCTATGGGACCTGCTTTCTTGCAAGCGCGTGCAAAGGTAAGAACTTTTTTTGAATAAACAAATTCTTTTTGCCGACCCGCGCTTTTTATTTCGTCTCGGGTGTGTGTTTGTATTTGAACACAAGTGCGAACGTAATGCCCACCACCAACGCATAACCGGCAAAGATATACCATGCCGTTTGCCAACCTTGGATAATGGCCATCGGTTCGGTTTGTGCGTATACAAATCGGTTGACGACGGCCTGTGCACCCAAGGTGCCGATGGTTGCGCCAATGCCATTGGTCATCAGCATGAAAAGCCCTTGGGCAGACGAACGGATGGCCGGGTTGGTTTCCTTGTCCACAAACAACGCGCCGGAGATATTGAAGAAATCGAAAGCCATGCCGTACACAATCATGGAAAGGATGAACAACCACACGCCGGCACCCGGATTGCCGAGACCGAAGAATCCGAATCTCAACACCCAGGCAATCATAGCCATGAGCATGACATTCTTGATACCAAAGCGTTTCAGGCAGAACGGAATCAGCAGGATACACAAGGTTTCGGATATTTGCGACAAGGAAATAAGCATGTTGGTGTGCTGCACGCCGAAAGTATGCCGGTACTCCTCGAACTGGCCGAAGCTGGAGATGAACGGATTGGCGAAACCGTTGGTGATTTGCAGCGATACGCCCAGAAGCATGGAGAATACGAAAAAGATAGCCATGCGTTTTTGTTTGAACAACGCGAATGCCTGCAAGCCCAGTGCCTCGGCAACCGATTTTCGTTCCGTGTTGTGGCTAATGGGGCAATGGGGCAGGGTGAATGCATAGGCAGCCAGCACGATGCCGATAAGGCCGCTTACGATGAACTGCCGGGGACTGTCCTGAAAGCCCAACAAATCCACTGCCCACATGGAACAAATGAAGCCGACCGTACCGAAAACACGTATGGGCGGGAAATCCCTGACCGTGTCCATGCCGGCCTTTTCCAGCGCGTTGTAGGCCACCGAGTTGGATAGAGCCAGTGTGGGCATGTAGAAGGCCACGCTAACGGTGTAGAGCGTGAACAAGGTCGAAAACTCCACCTCGCTGCCGCTCGAGAGCCCGTAATACCCTGCCGCAAGCATGCACGCGCCCGCAACGGTGTGGCTGATTCCCAGCATTCTCTGCGCCGGTATCCAGCGGTCGGCTACAATGCCTACCAGCGCGGGCATAAATATGGAAACAATACCTTGTATGGAATAGAATATCCCGATGTGGCTACTCATGTCTACCTTGCCCAAATAGCGCCCCATACAAGTCAGATAGGCTCCCCAAATGGCAAATTGGAGGAAATTCATTACAATCAGTCTCAGTTTCATGGCACTTGCTTTTTAGAAAACACACGGGGCAAAGTTACGCTTTTTTTTCAATCTTCAATGACGAATCCCCCGTTTGCTTGCAGGCGGACGGTCAGTGCGCCTTTGCCGCTGACGCGGCGTGTGGTTTTGGCTATGCCGCCTTGGTCGTTGTCGCGGTAAACCGTCACATAATGTCCGCGCATCATGGGTAGGTGCAGGGTTATTTTCTTGGGCTCGTTTTCGCCGTTCACGCCGGCGACATACCACTTCTTGTTGTGTTTGCGCGCCATGACACACAGCTTGCCGGGATAACCATCAATCAAGCGGGTCTCGTCCCAGGTGGTGGGTACTTTCTTCATGAAGTCAAGCACGTAGTCCGGCTGCTCGTGCAGGTCGTCGGGCACGATACCGAAGTGCTGGATGGCCGAATGGAACAGTACGGAGGTGGCCAGCTGGAAGGCATCGGTTGTTTTGCGTACCGTGCCCCGGTCCTTGCCTTTGGAGAAGCGCTTGCTGAAGAAGACAGGGCCGAAATCCATGGAGCCGATGGCGTTGCGTGTGAAGGGAATGATGGTGGCCCAATAGGCCTCCCGGTCGGCAAAGGCTTGTTGGAACACGAGGTTCTCCGATGCCAGAACGGCCTCGCTGGTCATGTAGTTGGGGTACATGCGCTCCCAGCCGCGCGGGATGGTAGTGCCGTGGAAGTTGACAGCCAGCCCGTAGTGCGCCGCATCGCGCAAAATGTCTTCGTACAGCCGCATGGTGCACTGCTTGTCTCCCCCGAAGAAGTCAACCTTGATGCCCTTTACGCCCAATTGCTGCATCCAGGCCATTTCCCTTCGGCGTGCCTCGGGCGTGTCCATGCGGTGCTTAGGGCCCTGCGGTGCGTCGTTCCATTGCCCGTTGCTGTTGTACCACAGGAGCACGTCCACGCCTTTGTCCTGGGCGTAGCGGACCAGCTCGGGTATGCGGGCGTAGCCGATTTGCGTGTCCCAGAGGCCGTCAATCAGCACATAGTCGTATCCCATGGCGGCTGCTAAGTCGATGAAGGTTAGCTGGTCGCGGTAGTTGATGCTGCCGTCTTGCCACAGTATCCAGCTCCAGGTGCTTTTGCCGGGCTTGAACATAGCCGTGGGTGCATCCACCACAGGTTCTACCACATCGAACGCGATGGTGCTTTCCACGATGGGGTGCAGCGTCCGGCCGATGGTGATGGTTTTCCAAGACGTGTATGCCGGCAGTTGGGCTGTTACGGTGTTGCTGCCGATGCTGCGGTTTTCTTCCGCCTCCGGGAACGCGACGGGATAGATGCCGTCGGCATTGCCTTCGCCCAGCTTGCAGCCTACGTAGCGACCGTCTACGCCCGTTTCCGAAAGCAGTATCCAGATGCTGTCCGGCGTGTGGAAGAGGGCCGGGAAGGTGTAGCCCAAGCCGTATTTCGAAGGCACGCCCATCTCCTCAAAGTACGTATACTCTTCCTCGTAGCTGGGTTTGCTAAGCATCCAGCCTTCGCCCCAGGGCGCTTGCGGTGTAATGATGGTTCGGGTGCCGGCCGGCAGATGGAAGGCGGTGGTTTCGTTGAATATCTCGCAACTGTCTGTGCCGGAGGTGCTTGCCACGCGGTAGCGGAAGGCGATGTCGTTGTCTTTGACCACAAAAGTGAGTTGCAGCGAGTCTTTGTTGGCGTTGGTCATGAACAGCGTCAGTTTGTTGGCATTGACCCCAATCTCGGAGGCTTTGGAGCGGCTTAGCCAATAGACGTCTATCCACGGCCGGGCGATGGCCTTGTGCAGTTTCAGGTCGGTGGAAAAGTCGCCTATGGAGGTGTTCAGGCCCAGCGGGGCCTCTTCCAGGACGGTTTGCCCGCGATAGCTGACGCTGTACGTCAGTTGTTTGCCGCAGGTGATGTGTACGGAAAGGTTGCCATCCGGCGAGGTGACGCGGGCCTGCTTGGAACAGGACAGCAGGCTGACCGCAAGGAGGATGCAAGTAAGCAGATGTTTTGTCATAATATAATGTATTGTTCGGGTTATGTGGTAAAATCTATTGGTATGAACGCGTGAACAGGTCTTGTATTGTGCCGGCTTCCCTTATTGGGGAAA
>CAYUYS010000135.1:0-5061 GCA_964449415.1 uncultured Paludibacteraceae bacterium
AAAAATAGATTCGCCATACTTTTCAGAGGGAAACTGCGTTATTGCATTTGTACGGGGTAGTAAAAAAACGTATTTTTGCGAGCATTTTCAGAAACAATTTGAAACCAATACGCATCATACCGCGCCGCGATGCCGACAAATACCTGCACCTGTGTGTTGTCGCGCTTTTCCTGTTTGTCTGCCCGGCCTCTTCCCTTGCCCAACAGAAGGTGCGCTTTTACGGCTATGTTATCGACACGGACAATCGCGGCATCGAACTGGCCAACGTGTATGTGAAAGGAACAACCCACGGGACAACCACCAACCGGAACGGCTACTACGATTTGCAGGTGGAATATACCGATTCCATCACTTTGGTGTATTCCATGCTGGGCTACAAGGCCATGGAGCACACTTTGTGGCCGGAGCAGCGCGTCATGCAGATTTCGGTAGAGTTGCAGACCGATGCAACCGTCCTGGCCGATGTGGATATTGTGGCGCACCAGAAGCAAATCGGCACTATGGAGCATATCAATGCGGAAAAATCCCGCCTGATTCCGGATGCCACGGGCGGCAGCATAGAGGCGCTGCTGATTACCTTTACGGGCGTGAGCCAAACCAACGAGTTGAGTTCGCAATACTCCGTGCGCGGCGGCAGCTTCGACGAAAACTGCGTGTACGTGAACGGCATTGAGGTGTACCGCCCGTTGCTGATACGCGCCGGACAGCAGGAAGGCCTGAGTTTTGTAAACCCGAACATGGCCGACAACGTGTCCTTTTCCGCCGGAGGCTTCGATGCCAAATACGGCGACAAAATGTCTTCCGTATTGGACATTACCTACAAAAAACCCAAAGCCTTCGAATCGACTGTTTCCCTGAGCCTGCTCGGCGCAAGTGCCTACGTCGGGCTGGGCAACGACAAGTTTACGCAGATGCACGGCATACGCTACAAAACGCAGCAGTATCTGCTCGGCACATTAGACACGAAAGGCACATACAAACCCAACTATCTGGATTACCAGACCTACATGACGTATCAGCTGAACCCCAAATGGGAACTGACCTTTTTGGGAAATATCTCCCAAAACACCTATATTTTCCAGCCCGATTCGTCGGCGGTGTCGTCGGGCACGTTCACCAGTCCGCGCAAGCTGACCACCTATTACGAGGGGCAGGAAAAGGATTTGTTCCGCACCTTTTTCGGGGCGTTGACCCTGAACTACAAGCCGATTCCCGGCATGAAGTTAGGCTTGATGGCTTCGGGCTTTTATACCGACGAAACGGAGACCTACGACATACAGGGCGAGTACTGGCTCTCGGAAGTGGACATAAGCAGCGGCACGGCCGAGGAAGGAACGCTGCTCGGCACGGGTGTTTATCACGAACACGCCCGAAACCGCTTGCGTGCCGGTGTGTTCAACCTGGGGCATGTGGGGGAATACAAATACCGCGACCATCATTTCCAATGGGGAGCATCCGTGCAGCGCGAAATGATCAAAGACCACATAAGCGAATGGGAAATGCGCGATTCGGCCGACTATTCCCTTCCTGTGGGCAATGGGGATGCCGTGAACTTGTATTACAGCATGAAGAGTGACGTCACAATGGATTCCTACCGCGCGCAGGGCTATGTACAAGACTCGTACAAGTGGCGGACGGATGCCGGCGCGTTCTCCGTGACGGGCGGCGTCCGCTTCAATTACTGGACGTTCAACGGGGAGTTTCTGGCCAGTCCGCGCGTGTCGTTCTCCTACCTGCCCGGCTGGCGGCGCGACTTCGGGTTCCGGGTTGCTACCGGCATTTATTACCAGTCGCCCTTCTACAAGGAGCTGCGCGACACGGTGGTCAATTCCTACGGCGTAACCGAAGTGCGCCTGAACACGGACATACGCGCCCAGCGTTCGTATCACCTGATTCTGGGCGGCGACTACTATTTCCGGGCGTGGGGCAGGCCCTTCAAGTTTACCACCGAGGCGTATGGCAAATACGCCGACCGCGTCATTTCCTATACCATCGACAACGTGCGGGTGCGCTATTCCGGCCGCAACGATGCCAAAGCCTATACCGTCGGCATTGACTTCAAGCTGTATGGCGAATTGGTGCCCGGCGCGGACTCGTGGTTGAGCATGTCGTTCATGCGCTCGCGCGAGGATGTGGATTACGACGAAAAGGGTTGGATCCTGAGCCCGACCGACCAGCGCTACAACATTTCACTGTTCTTTCAAGACTACCTGCCCAACAACCCGAAATACAAACTGCATTTGAAGGTTATCTTTGCCGATGGTTTGCCTTACGGGCAGCCGCGCAGCGTCACCTACCGCAACTACGCGCACATGCCGGCCTACTGGCGTGTGGACATAGGCGCGTCGCGGGTGCTGATGAGCGAAACGGATGCCATCATGCGCAAGGCCTGGGCAAAGCACATCAAGAACATCTGGATTCACGCAGATATTTTCAACCTGCTGAATGTGGACAACGTCAACTCCTATTATTGGGTGACGACCATAGACGGGCAGCAGTTTGCCAGTCCCAATTACCTGACCAAGTTTATGTTTAACCTACGTTTAACCGTTGATTTGAAATAAGCATTATGCCACAAATCTCTATGCGCGGGCAGCAGATGCCCGAATCGCCCATCCGCAAGCTGGTTCCCTTGGCCGACAAGGCCAAGGCCCGCGGCGTGAAAGTCTATCACCTGAACATCGGCCAGCCCGATTTGAAAACGCCGGAAGTCGCTCTGCAGGCGGTGCGCAACCTCGACCGCGCGGTGCTGGAATACAGCCCGAGCAACGGCTTCAAGTCCTTGCGACAGAAAATGGCGCTGTACTACCAGCGTTTCAACATTGAAGTGGGCCACGCGGAGATTATCGTCACCTCGGGCGGCTCCGAAGCGATGCAGTTCGCCTTCATGTCCTGCCTCGACCCGGGCGACGAAATCATTGTGCCGGAGCCCGCATACGCCAACTACACGGCCTTTGCCATTGCCGCCGGTGCGGTTATCAAACCCGTTGTGTCGTGCATAGAGGATGGGTTCGCCCTGCCTCCCGTGGAGAGCTTCGAACCCCTGATCTCGCCGCGCACCAAGGGCATCCTGATTTGCAATCCGAACAACCCGACGGGCTACCTGTACACCCGCAAGGAAATGAACCAGATACGCGACTTGGTCAAGAAATACGACCTCTACCTGTTTTCCGACGAGGTGTACCGCGAGTTCTGCTACACGGGCGCGCCCTATATCTCGGCTTTCCACTTGGACGGCATAGAGGAGAATGTCATCCTGATTGATTCCGTGTCGAAACGCTACAGCGAGTGCGGCATCCGTATCGGTACGCTGGTAACCAAGAACAAAAAAGTGCGGGAAGCGGTCATGAAGTTCTGTCAGGCGCGCCTGAGCCCTCCTTTGCTCGGGCAGATGGTGGCGGAAGCCAGCGTGGACACGCCGCAGGAATACATGCTCGACATGTACAACGAATATGTGGAGCGGCGCAAGTTCCTGATTGACGGCCTGAACCGCATACCGGGCGTGTATTCGCCCATACCGATGGGCGCGTTCTACACGGTGGCGCGCCTGCCCATTGACGATGCCGACAAGTTCTGCGCGTGGCTGCTGTCCGATTTCGAGTACGAGGGCAAGACCGTCATGCTGGCACCCGCGAGCGGCTTTTATACCCAACGCGAGCTGGGCCGCAACGAGGTGCGCATAGCCTACGTGTTGAGCAAGGAAGATTTGAAAGACGCGCTTGTCGTGCTCGGAAAGGCCTTGGAGGCTTACCAACAGATTATGAAGAAGTAAAACCGCAGGTTGCCGCGTGGCAGCCTGAAAAGAAACAGTCGTTTGTCGTTCGAGTATTTCATAGCAAGGCGCATCCATTTTGCGCAAGTGGCGGAACGCCGGGTGTCTACTCCGGCGGTGCGCGTGGCCACGCTGGGCATCGGCGTGGGGCTGGCGGTCATGCTCATTACCATCGCCGTCGTGATTGGCTTCAAGCAGGAAGTGCGCAACAAGGTCATCGGCTTCGGGTCGCACATACAGGTAACGAACTTCGAGAACAACAACAGCTTCGAAATGGAAGCCATCACGGTCGACTCCGCGCTGGTGGACAGCCTGAAGACCTTGCGGGGCGTGTGTGGCGTAAACCGTTTCTGCACCAAGCCCGGCATACTCAAAAGCGAAACCGACTTCCAGGGCATTATCCTGAAGGGCGTGGACACGGACTTCGACTGGGAGTTTTTCCGCAACCACTTAGTGGCGGGCGAAGTGCCCCAGTTGTCCGACAGCACGGTGTCCGACCGGGTGCTCGTGTCGCGGCGGCTGGCCGGCCTGATGGGCCTGCAGGTGGGCGATGCGTTCTTCACCTATTTCATACAGGACAATGTCCGTGCGCGCAAGCTCCGCGTCGGCGGCGTGTACGACACCGGCTTTTCCGACTACGACAAGCTCTTCCTGATTGGCGACATGCGCCAGGTGCAACGCCTCAACGGCTGGGAGCGCACGCAGTACAGCGGTCTGGAAATACGGATAGACGATTTCGCGCACCTCGACGCGGTGGCCGACGAAGTCTATTTTGCCACGGCAAACCGCTTCGACGAGGCGGGCAATGCCTATTACACCCAAACCGTGCAAGACCTGAACCCGCAGCTTTTCTCGTGGCTCCGGCTGCTGGACATGAATGTCTGGGTCATTATCGCGCTGATGCTGGCCGTGGCCTGCTTCAACGTCATCTCCGGCCTGCTTATCCTGATTCTGGACAGCGTGCAGCTTATCGGTACGCTCAAAGCCCTGGGCAGCACCGACCGGGCCATACGCAAAATCTTCCTGTGGCAGGCCTTTTTCCTGATTACCAAAGGCATGTTCTGGGGCAATGTCGTCGGACTGGCGGTGTGCGCCCTGCAATACTTCTTCCACTTGGTGCCGCTCGACCCCGTGGCCTATTATGTCAGCCACGTGCCCATTGCGTTCAGCTGGCTCTACTTCGTGCTGCTCAATGTGGGCACGCTGCTTGTGTCCGTGCTGATGTTGGTCGGCCCCTCCTATATCATCACCAAAATCTCTCCGGCATCCGTTATGCGCTACGAGTAGCC
>CAYUYS010000136.1:0-5034 GCA_964449415.1 uncultured Paludibacteraceae bacterium
ACGGAGGCAGAAGCCGCCCGCCAAACAGGCATAGTAAAGGAAACGCGCACAGCAGCCGAGGCCGCCTACCGTTCGCTGGTAGATACGATAAACGCCCTCGCGATGGTAAACGGCGACACGGATTACGCCACCTTTATCGACCACGTGAACGCCCTGATCGACCGGCAGAAAACCATCCTGAAGTCGCGCGCCACACGGGCCAAGAAAGAAGACGAAGCCCCGGGCGAAGATTGACACAAGGAGTAGGAATGAATGGAGAAAAACCCTGCAAGCCAAGAGCGTTTGCAGGTTTTTTTTATCTCCCAAAACCGGAAAACCGGCCTTGGCGGCACCGGATTAATCGCCCCATATCCGCCGTATGTCGAAAAATATAGGATACTCGTCTAAAATAATTGAGGCAGCCACAGGCATACTATACTTTCGCGGCCGAAAAATCATTAACTGTACAACAGATATGAAGACAAGAACCCGGATTCTCACAACGGCAATCCTTTGCATAACCACATCCCTCCCCACCCTGTCCGCGCAAGAATTGCCGGCAGTATGGAGCTTAAGTTCGTGTATCGACTATGCGCTTGGGAACAATATCGACATCCGCATGAGCAAACTCTCCCTGCAGGATGCCGAAGCGTCTACAAAACTGGCCAAAGCCCAGCGGTACCCGAACCTGTCGGCCAATATCGGCCAGAATTTCGGCAACAACGCCTTTGTGCAAGGCAGCAGCGTCTACACAGGCACCTACGACCTGAATGCTTCGATGACGCTCTACAACGGAGGCATCAACGTGAAGAACATACGGCAGCAAAAACTGTATGAAGAATCCGGCGCAAACAGCGTGAAGGCCGCCGAATTAGACATACGCATGTCGCTGCTGCAGATATACATGCAGATATTGTACGCCGACGAAGCGGTCAATATCAACAAAAACACCCTCGAAACTTCGGAATATCAGGTGCAGCGGGGCAGCGAACTCTTGAAAGTAGGCAGCATTTCCAAGTCCGAGTTTGCGCAATTGGAGTCGCAGCTGGCATCCGACAAATACACGCTCGTGGTGTCGGAAAGCAATCTGCGCACCATGAAGCTGCAGCTAAAGCAACTTCTGGAGCTGACCGGCTTCGACGAACTGGAAATAGAAATCCCGGAAATAAGCGAGGAACTCGTCCTGAAACCCTTGGGCGACCTGCCGGAAATATACAGGGTATCCTTGCAGACCATGCCCGACATACAAAACAGCCGCATCGACAGCCTGATCGCGGCCATCGAAACGGCCAAAGCCAAAGCCGGATACATACCCACCATAACCCTCAACGCCGGCATAGGAACCGGACACAGCACACCCGCCGACTATGCGATCGGGCAGCAACTGAAGGACGGCTTCAACGAAAGTATAGGTATCAGCATCAGCATACCCATATTGTCGAACCGGGAAAACAAAACCGCCGTGGAGAAAGCCCGCATAAGCGAACTGACCGCCGCGCTGAACATTACCGACGCACAAAAGAACCTGCAATCGGAACTGGAATCGGTCTACAACGATGCCATTGCCGCACAAAGCCAGTATATAGCCGCCAAAGAACAGGTGCGCGCATTAGACATCAGCTACAACCTGATACAACAGCAGTTCGATTTGGGCATGGTAAACACGCTGGAGCTGCTTACGGAAAAAAACAACTACCTGACCGCACAGCAGAGCCTGATACAAGCCAAATACATGAGCGTCATCAGCTCGCAACTGCTCAATCTCTATCAGGACAAGGACTTGGAAATTCAGTAACACACGACAACAATTTCGCGGAAAATAAATTATAGATAGCAATATGAACAAGAAGATTATTATCAGTCTCGTAGCGATTGTAGTGATAGCCTTTATAACTTGGTTACTCACGCACTCCAAAAGCACAGAACATCTCAGTTACGAAACCGCCATTGTAAGCAAACAAGACATTTCAAACTCCGTAACGGCAACCGGCACCATCGAGCCGGTCACCGAAGTGGAAGTCGGCACGCAGGTTTCCGGCATTATCGACAAGATTTACGTAGACTACAATTCCGTTGTCAAAAAAGGACAACTGATTGCCGAAATGGATAAGGTCACGCTGGAAAGCGAACTGGCATCGGCCCAGGCCACCTACGAAGGTTGCAAGGCCGAATACGAATATCAGGAGAAAAACTACGCACGCAGCAAAAACCTGCACGAGAAAGAACTGATCAGCGATATTGAATACGAGCAGGCGATATACAATTACGAAATGGCCAAGAGTTCCTACAACAGCAGCGTGGCATCCTTGGCCAAAGCCGAGCGTAACCTTTCGTACGCCACCATCACTTCGCCTATTGATGGTGTGGTCATCGAACGCGCCGTTGAAGAAGGGCAAACCGTTGCCGCCGGCTTCGAAACCCCTACCCTGTTTTACATTGCAGCCGACTTGTCGCAAATGCAGGTGGTGGCCGATGTAGATGAAGCCGATATAGGCGGTGTGGAAGAAGGACAACGCTGTACATTTACGGTGGATGCCTACCCGAACGATGTGTTTGAAGGCTATGTTACGCAAATCCGCTTGGGAAGCAGCAACAGCACCAGCAGTTCCAGCAGCTCCACCAGCGAAAGCGTGGTTACATACGAAGTAATCATAACGGCACAAAATCCGGAACTGAAACTCAAGCCCCGGCTGACCGCCAACATATCCATATACACCATCGACCGGCCCAACGCACTGAGCGTACCGACAAAGGCCCTGCGTTTCACCCCGGAAATACCGCTCATCACACCGGATGATACCGTACACGACGTAGAAAGCGCGCACAAGGTATGGACAAAATCGGGCAATGTATTTACGGCACATCCTGTGGAAATAGGCATCAGCAACGGGGTATACACGGAGATTATCAGCGGACTGAAGGAAGGAACCGAGATTATATCCGAAGCGCAGTTCCTGACAACGCAGCAGACCAAAGAGCAATCGGCCGCAGATAATACAGAACGCAGTCCGTTTATGCCCGGGCCGCGCAGATAAACCACACTGACTGACAAATACTGCATTATGAGCAAAAGCGTCATCGAACTGCACAATATCAAACGGGATTTTCTGGTGGGCGGCGAAACCGTGCACGCCTTGCGGGGGGTTTCATTCTGCATTACGGAAGGAGAATTTGTCACCATCATGGGCACATCCGGCTCCGGAAAATCAACCTTGTTGAATACATTGGGTTGTCTGGACACGCCCACTTCCGGCGAGTATCTGCTGGATGGCATCTCCGTGCGCACCATGAGCAAACCCCAACGGGCTGTGCTGAGAAACCGCAAAATCGGCTTTGTTTTCCAGAACTACAACCTGTTGCCCAAAACAACCGCCATAGAAAACGTGGAGCTTCCGCTAATGTACAACGCATCCGTAAGCACAACCGAACGCCGCGAACGAGCCATAGAAGCGCTTAAGGCCGTAGGCTTGGGCGACCGTCTGGAACACAAATCAAACCAAATGTCGGGCGGACAAATGCAACGGGTAGCCATAGCACGGGCCTTGGTCAACAATCCGGCCGTCATACTGGCCGACGAGGCAACCGGAAATCTGGACACAAGAACATCATTCGAAATCTTGGTGCTGTTTCAGAAACTGCATGCCGAAGGGCGAACCATTATCTTTGTAACCCACAACCCGGAAATAGCCCAATACAGCAGCCGGAACATACGCCTGCGCGATGGACACGTTGTGGAAGATACCTATAACAACAACATCTTGTCGGCAAGTAAGACACTCTCCGAACTGCCAAAGAACGATGAAGATGACTAATAATTTTCTTACGGAAAAATTATGAATGGAACAAATTTGCTGAAAATAGCTCTGCGGGCTCTGTCCAACAACAAGCTGAGAGCCTTTCTGACCATGCTCGGTATCATTATCGGTGTCGGTTCGGTCATTACCATGATTGCCATTGGCCAAGGCTCCAAAAAAAGCATTCAGGCACAAATATCGGAAATGGGGTCAAACATAATCATGATACATCCGGGCGGCGACCGACGGGGAGGCGTCAGGCTCGATGCATCCGAAATGCAAACACTCAAGCTGGAAGACTACGAGGCTTTGCGGGAAGAGTGCATATACCTGTCCGGCATCAGCCCCAATGTTTCCGCATCCGGGCAGCTTATCAGCGGCAACAACAACTATCCTTCGTCCATCAGCGGGATAGGCCTCGACTACCTTTCCATCCGGCAACTAACCATAGAAGATGGAGAAATGTTTACGGCGGCCGACATACAGTCATCTGCAAAGGTCTGCCTGATAGGAAAAACCATTGTAGACAATCTCTTTCCCAACGGAAAAGACCCTATCGGTCAGGTAATACGTTTCAACCAAGTGCCCTTTCGGGTGATAGGCGTGTTAAAATCAAAAGGATACAATTCCATGGGGCAAGACCAGGATGATATCGTACTGGCACCCTACACCACCGTTATGAAACGCCTGTTGGCTGTCACATACTTGCAAGGCATCTTTGCGTCCGCGCTCTCCGAGGATATGACTGATTATGCCACCGCAGAAATAACGGAAATACTGCGCAGACAGCATAAACTGAAGGACACGGATGAGGACAATTTTGACATCCGAAGCCAGCAGGAGCTGAGCAACATGCTGAACACCACCACGGATTTGATGACCACCTTGTTGGCCTGTATCGCGGGCATATCGCTGGTTGTGGGCGGTATCGGTATTATGAATATCATGTACGTATCCGTCACGGAACGGACCAAGGAAATCGGTTTGCGCATGTCGGTGGGTGCGCGGGGAGTGGACATTCTGGCGCAGTTCCTCATTGAGGCCATCCTGATTAGTATTACGGGCGGCATTATCGGGGTTCTCATTGGCTGCGGAGCCAGTTTTGCCGTCAAGATGATTGCGCACTGGCCCGTCTACATCCAACCGTGGAGCGTTGCCCTGTCGTTTGCCGTATGTACGGTTACGGGAGTCTTTTTCGGCTGGTATCCGGCCAAGAAAGCCGCCGACCTCGATCCTATAGAAGCATTGCGCTATGAATAGA
>CAYUYS010000137.1:0-4996 GCA_964449415.1 uncultured Paludibacteraceae bacterium
CGGACTGCTCCCGGATCTGTATCGAGCAAGGGTATGTCTTCCGGCTTGGGCGACGTAAACGGATGATGCATGGCATAATACCTTTGGTCTTCTTCGCTCCATTCGAACAAGGGGAAATCCACAATCCACAGGCACGCATAGTTGTCTTTATCTCGTAAGCCGAGTTGATTTCCCATTTCCAGTCGCAGTTCGCACAACTGTTTGCGAACCTTTTGGGTGTCTTCCCCACTCAGGATTAATATCAGATCGCCCGCTTCCGCGTGGAAAGCTGCTTTCAATTTTTGCAAGATTTCTTGGCTGTAAAATTTATCGACACTGGATTTCACGTTTCCATCGGCTTCTACGCGCGCATAAACCATTCCTTTGGCGCCTATTTGCGGACGTTTTACAAATTCTGTCAGGCTGTCAAGTTGTTTGCGTGTGTAGTTTGCCGCGCCTTTTGCGCATACGCCACCTATGTATTCGGCAGTATCAAAAACGCCGAATCCGTGGCCTTTCAGCACATCGGCCAGTTCAACAATACGCATGTCAAAACGTATGTCCGGCTTGTCGGTGCCGTAATATTTCATGGCATCTTGCCAAGTCATACGCGGGAAATCCGGCAAATCAATGCCTTTGATGTGTTTGAACAAATGTTTGCTCATGCCCTCAAATATGCGAATGACATCTTCTTGCTCCACAAAGGACATTTCGCAGTCAATTTGCGTGAACTCCGGCTGACGGTCGGCCCTCAAATCTTCATCTCGAAAACACTTGACGATTTGGAAATAGCGGTCAAATCCGGAAACCATCAGCAATTGTTTCAATATCTGAGGCGACTGGGGCAATGCGTAGAATTGTCCGGGATTCATGCGGCTCGGCACGACAAAATCGCGCGCTCCTTCCGGCGTGGAATTGACCAGAACGGGC
Source organism: uncultured Paludibacteraceae bacterium (assembly GCA_964449415.1). Lineage (GTDB taxonomy): Bacteria > Bacteroidota > Bacteroidia > Bacteroidales > Paludibacteraceae > CALUNA01. The sequence continues at coordinate 910 of CAYUYS010000137.1, forward strand.
GTTTCTACTTCCAGAAATCCGTGTGCATCCAAGTATCGACGCACTTCAAAAGCCATTTTATGACGCAACTCCAGATTGGCTCTTATGGTATTTCGACGCAGGTCCAGATAGCGGTATTTCATGCGCAAGTCGTCGCCGCCATCGGTATTGTCTTCTATGGTAAAAGGAGGAGTTACGGATTCGTTCAGGATATTCAGCGCCGAAACCAGTATTTCTATCTCACCGGTTGGCAGATGCGCGTTCTTGTTGCTTCGTTCGGCCACAGTGCCGGTAATCTGAACGACATATTCGCGTCCCAGTTTGTTGGCTTTTTCGCACAATTCAGCGTCGTTTTCCTGATTAAACACCAGTTGGGTAATTCCGTAACGGTCACGCAAGTCAACAAATGTCATTCCGCCCATTTTGCGTACACGCTGTACCCACCCTGCCATAGTTACTGTTTCGCCAACGTTGGCCGGACGCAGTTCGCCGCATGTTTTTGTTCTGTACATAAGTCTTTTATTGAAAAATTACTCCGGAATCTTTTTGGAATGGGATTCCGGAGCTATGTGGAATTTATGTATGAAATTGGTTCTAATTTTCTGTTTATCCAACACTTACATTTTTATCAACTTTCCGGACAAGGCCTTTCAACACATCTCCGGGCCCCAGTTCGATAAATTCGGTCGCACCATCTGCAATCATGTTCTTAACCGTTTGTGTCCAGCGCACAGGTGCTGTGAGTTGTGCGACAAGGTTCATTTTTATGGCTTCCGGATCAGTCTGCGGGTACGCGTTGACATTCTGATAAATCGGACATTTGGGAATGCTGAATGTTGTTTCCATAATGGCAGCCTGGAGTTCATCTGCAGCCGGTTGCATTAACGGGGAATGGAAGGCACCGCCCACGCTTAGCTTCAGGGCGCGTTTGGCACCCTTGGCTGTAAGCCGGGCACATGCTTCATCTATGCCATCCATAGAGCCTGATATCACGATCTGACCGGGACAATTGAAGTTGGCCGCCACCACGATTTTGTCCGTTATGCCATCGCATACATCATCAACTACTTCGTCCGGCAGTCCTATGATGGCAGCCATCGTGGAAGGCTCTTTTTCGCAGGCTTTTTGCATGGCTGCAGCCCGTTTGCTGACCAACACCAGTCCATCCTCGAAAGTCAAGGCTCCGCATGCCACCAAGGCACTGAATTCGCCCAACGAATGTCCGGCAACCATTTCCGGCCGGAAATCATCGCCCAATACCATAGCGGAAATGACAGAATGCAAGAATATCGCCGGTTGGGTGACCTTTGTCTGACGCAGATCTTCCGGAGTACCGCCGAACATCAAATCCGTTATGCGAAAACCGAGAATCTCATTTGCTTTTTCAAACTTTTCTTTAGCTAAAGACGAATTGTCATACAAATCCTTGCCCATGCCTACGAATTGGGCTCCCTGACCGGGAAATACATAAGCTCTCATTTTTCTTACCAATTAGGTTAATAAGTTTACTATGAAGTTCAGTCTAAAACGGGGGACAAAAGTACTAAATAAGTTAGAATTTCTGAAATATGCATAGCACATTTTTACAAAACACTTTTCCAAGACCCAAGTATATAAGGCATTAGCGCCGGCAGGCAAGCCGGAGAAGAGCGATTTGGAAACCGTAAAAAATCACACCCGGAACGGAGGCGTACAATAAAATTATCATAACGATACCTGCCAAGCCGAATATTATCTGTATTTTTGCGGCAGAAACAACCAAATAAAACAAACCTTTCCATAATTCATTATCCATGAACATAACCGACCGTTTTTTAAAGTATGTTACCTTTCTGACCACGTCAGATGAGAACACAGGTATGAATCCGAGTACTCCCGGACAAATGATTTTTGCGCAGTATCTGGCACAAGAACTGAAAGCCATCGGTTTGCAAGAAGTTGATTTGGACAAAAACGGCTATCTGATGGCCACACTGCCGGCCAATACGGCAGAAGATATTCCCGTAATCGGATTCATCGCACACATGGATACCAGTCCGGATGCCAGCGGTAAAAATGTAAAACCTTGTATCATAGAGAATTATCAGGGTAACGATATTCTGCTTAACGAAAAGGAAGCCATTGTGCTGGAGACGGAAAAATATCCGGAAATCTTGCAATATAAAGGGCAAGACATTATTGTAACGAACGGAAAAACCCTTTTGGGAGCAGACGACAAAGCGGGCATAGCCGAGATTGTAAGTGCCATGGAGTATCTGGTGGCCCATCCGGAAATCAAGCATGGAAAAATACGGATCGCTTTTACGCCCGATGAAGAAATCGGACAAGGAGCAGACCATTTTGATGTGAAAAAGTTCGGAGCCGCTTGGGCATATACCATGGACGGCGGAGAAATAGGCGAATTGGAATTTGAAAACTTCAACGCGGCCGGTGCAAAAATCACATTTAGCGGACTGAATGTACATCCCGGCTATGCGAAACACAAAATGCGTAATTCCATGCGTATTGCCTATCAGTTTGCAAACATGTTGCCGCGCCACGAAACGCCCGAACATACCGAAGGTTACGAAGGATTCTATCACATGACTTCCATGCAAGGAACCGTGGAAGAAACGGTGTTGACCTATATCGTGCGCGACCATGACCGTGCGCGCTTTGAAAGCCGGAAGAAAGAATTGCAGCATCTGACAAATAAAATCAACGCCGAATTCGGACAAGGTACGGCTGTGCTGGAACTGAAAGACCAATACTACAACATGCGCGAAAAGATAGAACCGGTCATGTATGTGGTAGAGCTTGCCAAGCAAGCCATGGAGAAGTCCGGCGTAACGCCGAAGGTAAAGCCGATCAGAGGCGGCACAGACGGCGCAAGACTTTCGTTCGAGGGTCTCCCCTGCCCCAACATTTTTGCCGGCGGCCATAACTTTCACGGACGCTTTGAATATCTTCCCATCCAAAGCATGTGTAAAGCCATGGATGTCATCGTTGCCATCGTCTCCATTCTGGCAGAAACACACAAAGACTTATGTAGCTGATTTTAAAACGATTACATGAATAGACAAGCATTGTTCCTTATCTGTTACATGCTCTCAAACGCAGCCATTGTTCCGGTATTTGCGGCTTTGAAAGACAGCACGGCTGTCAACTATCTCCCGAAAATACAAGGAACGCTCCGCGCCAAATATGAATACAATACCTCAGACGATTTGCATCGGTTTCAGGTACGAAACGCGCGTCTGAGTGTAACAGGTGACGCTTGTCGCTTCATTGCTTACAAGGCAGAAATAGATTTGTCCGACGAAGGAGAGCTGAAGATGCTGGATGCCTACATCCGCTATACGCCCGCAGCATGTTGGAGCATAACCATCGGACAACAGAAAGTACCGTTCAGTACGGAAAATCTGCGATCTCCGCATGTGTATTATTTTGCCAATCGCTCGTTTATAGCCAAACAAATGAGTCACGATGTCCGTGACGTGGGCTTGATGCTGTCCTATTCCCACACGCAAACATTTCCGTTTTCCATTTCGGCCGGATTGTATAACGGTTCCGGACTCTATGAACAAGACTGGCAGAGCAATTTCAACATAGCGGCCAGAGCGGTTGTCCGCCCGATCAACGATGTGGAAATTTCCTTAAGCATGAATTCCGTAAAACCCAACACGGTTCGGATGAACTTGTTCGATGCAAGTGCCAACTGGACGCAAGGACGTTTTCATGCCGAGGCCGAGTATGTCTACAAAATATATGAACGAGCAGCATTCAAAGACACCCAATCGGCAATGGTCTTTGCCTGTTACCATATCCCAACACCAAAATGGAAGGCACTGACAAAGATTTCTCCCGTTTTGCGTTATGACTTTATGACGGACAACCATACGACTACCCTGGACGATGAAGGCAACTGCTTGGTAGATGATTATGGCCGGCAACGCATAACCGGAGGTTTCATTTTTTCGTTGGGAACACCGTTCATGAGCGACATACGGTTGAATTACGAACAATATTTTTACAATAACGAAACAGAAAACCACGACAACAAAATAGTGGTAGAATGTGTTGTCAGATTTTAATATGGAAACCCGTTGGTTGAATTAAATGAGAGCGT
>CAYUYS010000138.1:0-4896 GCA_964449415.1 uncultured Paludibacteraceae bacterium
TTAAGCAGTCATTTTGACACAAGCCCTTCTCCCGGCGTATGCATCGAGAATTATTTTGCGGCAGATTTGCGCGAACGGGCGGCTTTCAGGTCTTTTTCTAATTGCGCTATTTCTTTTTCCTGGTTATTGATTGTTTTCAGCAGTGCGTTCAGTTCCTCGTTTTCAATGGTGGTCGGATATTGTTCTTCTACGCGTTGCAGGAAATCGGCCAGTACGTTCATGTAGTTCATAAATGCTTCGTAAGCCGATTCGTAATTGGTTCCCCAGGCATCCGAGTGGCTCATGTATCTGAAGTTGTCCGATGCCTGCAGCATATACCAGTCGTGTTTTAAGGATTTGTCCGAGCACAATCTGACTCTTTCGGCCACGCTGTACAGCTTGTTCAGTGCTTCGTGTTGCAGGTCGTTGCCGCACCATGCGCTGAGGTCTTTGGCTTCGCCCGACCACGACATGGGATACGGACAGCTTATGGGGTCGTCGACTGCGGCAATTTTCTTTGCAGCTTCGGTGGGCAGCATGAATCCGATGCCGTTTTCCATGGCAAAGTACGGGAGTGCCTTCACAAAGTCAAATATGCCGCTTTGGGCGTTGTTGTTGATACCCAGCACGTCGTAACCGAAGCCGATATTGACAATCGGTTCTTCTTCCGGCGTGGAGCGAATCCAGCCAATGTATTTTCCGGCATCTAACGGGAAGTCCTGCCAGGTATAGTCTAAGAAACGGAAGGCTACGTCGTCACTCAGTTTGGTGTTGCGAACCAGCAGTTTCAGTTTGGGCGCATGGGCCGCGCGGTAGATGTAATTGGGACTTTTCCAACCCATTATGTGTTTTGCGCCTTCCACCAGCATGGCCTTGAAGCCCATTTTGTAGGCTTTGTCGCCGATGTCATCGGAGTAGATCAGGTCGGTGTTGTACAGGGTTGTCGGGCGCAGGCCAAACAGCGATTCTATGGTGTCGGCGTGCAGTTTCAGTTGGTTTTCCCATTCGTTCGTGTTAAAGATGGATGCCAAGGAATGGGCATAAGGTTCTGCCAGAAACTCAATGCAACCGGTCTGTGCCAGTTCCTTGAAGCTGTCAATCACTTCGGGGGCGTATTGTTCCAGTTGTTCCAGAATAATACCGGAAACGGCATAGGCGCATTTGAATTTGCCGTTGCTGTTGTGTATCATGTCCAGAATGGTCCGGTTGGCGGGCAGGTACGACTGCTGTGCCACATGCGTTATTCTGTCTTCGGTCTGAAAATCGTCGTAATAATAATGATCCTGACCTATTTCAAAGAAACGGTAGCGTTTCAGACGATAGGGAGCGTGGAGGGTAAAGTATAAGCAAATGTTTTTCATAACTAAAAGTCTTTTAGAATGGGTTTCCGTATTGTTGTCTTTATTTGATTACGCGGTCGTAGATGGCCCGCACTTTCAGTCCGGCATCATACCATTTGATGTTGTTGACTTCTTGGCGTCCGAGTTCGCGCAGGCTCTTGTACATGGCCGGATACTTGACGATGGCGTATATCGCGTCGGCCATGGCATCTATGTCCCAATAATCTGTTTTTATGGCGTGCGTCAGGATTTCGGCACAGCCGGACTGGTGTGAGATAATGCTGGGTGTGCCTACCTGCATGGCTTCGAGCGGCGAAATGCCGAACGGTTCGGATACGGAGGGCATGATGTACACATCGCTTTCTGCCAGCATTTCGTGCACCTGCCTTCCGCGCAGGAAACCTGTGAAGTGGAACTTGTCGGCTATGCCCCGCTGGGCAACCAGGTTGATCATGGCATTCATCATGTCGCCGCTTCCGGCCATTACAAAACGCACGCCGTCGGTTTTTTGCAGGACGCGTGCGGCTGCTTCCACAAAGTATTCCGGCCCTTTCTGCATGGTGATACGTCCCAGGAAGGTCACAATCTTGTCCTTGCGCGGCGTTTTCTTGAAAGAATCTGCATCGGGCAGCGGCTCGACGGCGTTGTGTACGGTACTTACCTTGTCGGGATGTTGTCCGTATTTTTCAATGACGGTGTTGCGGGTCAGGTTGCTTACGCACATAATGTGGTCGGCCATGTCCATGCCGCGCCGTTCTATGCTGTACACGGTTGGATTTACATTGCCGCGTGAGCGGTCAAAATCGGTGGCGTGTACGTGGATAACCAGCGGCTTGCCCGATATTTGTTTGGCAAAAACGCCGGCCGGATAGGTCAGCCAGTCGTGTGAATGTATGATGTCGAAGTGCATTTGATGGGCCAACACACTGGCTACGGCCTCATAATTGCCTATTTCTTCGACCAGATTGTCCGGGTAGCGTCCGGAAAATTCCACGCATCCCAAGTCGTTGGTGCCGATGCGTCTGAAGTCATATCTGATGCCGTTGCGCAGCCAGAAATACTCATCGGGATGCATTTGGTGTCCAATACGTTGGTTTACATAATTCCAGTCGTTTTCTTTCCATACAATGGGCACGTTGCATGCGCCTATTATTTTCAGGAAAGACTGGTCTTCGTCGCCCCACGGTTTCGGAATGACGAATGTGATTTCCATGTCGGGCTGCCGGGCCATTCCTCGCGTAAGTCCGTAGCTGGCGGTGCCTAATCCGCCAAGGATATGGGGTGGAAATTCCCAGCCAAACATTAGTGCTTTCATATAAGTAAAAAGATTATAGTTACCGGTTTTTATATCGTTGTAGTGTTTCGTATGCGCTGATAACCGCTGCCACGCTGCGGGCAAACGACATGCCGCCGTGTCCTTTAAACGGAGGATTGCCATCGTACAGCTCGTTCAGCGTGCCCACGCACAATTCCATCATTTCGGCATCGAAGCCCATCAGCAAGCGTTCTATAAAAGAGGTTCCGCTTGCCTTGTACACCTTCAGGTAGGCTTCCGTATATTCTCCGAAAGTGCAGGTCCACACCGGGCCGTTGTGATAGTTGCGGTCGCGCTGTTGTTGTCCGCCTATGTATACCGGGCGGTACGAGCCGCTTTTGGGGCTCAGCGTCCGCAAGCCTTTCGGGGTCAGGAGTTCCTTGGTGCAAATATCCACTATGGCTTTTTGTTGCTTTTTGTCAAGCGGCGAATAGGGAAGCGACACGGCAAGGAGCATGTTCGGGCGAACTTCCCAGTCTCTGTAGTTGTCTATGACGTAGTCGTACAAATATGTGCCGTTCCAGAAGGTCTGTACAAACGCCTCGCGTGTGATTCCCGCCTGATAGTCGAACAAGTCGGCCAGATGATGGTTGTCTTTGCAGCGCACCAGTTCTGCCGCAAACCGCAGCACGTCGTACCACAGGGCATTTATTTCGACCACATATCCCGTACGCGGCGTAATGGGTCGTCCGTTCTCCATGGCATTCATCCAAGTGGCGGGCTTTTCCGTACCGTTGACAAAGAGCAGTCCGTTGCTGTGCATGAACAGCTCCGGGTGTTGTTGGTTGCGGATATAGCTCACGATTTCGGCAACCAAGTCGCCGTATTGGGCGGCTGCTTCCTGCATGCTTGTGTGGAGCGCATAGCGTTGTATGGCCCAAATGAACCACAGCAGCACATCGGGCCGGTCCATGCCTTTCAGCTTGATTTTTTCCGGCTTGCCTTCCAGAAAGGCCCTGACTTCCGGAATGGCCGTGTCGTCCATAATGAGTTTCCAGTATTCCATGCGGCCGATACCGAAAGTGCAGTCGGGTACGGCAATAAATTCGTCGCGGGCCACCGCCTTGAACCACGGATAGCCGGCCAGCAGGTAACATTTGCTGCCTTCGCGTTTGTAGAACTGTCCGGCCGAATTTTTCAGGCAGGCAAACATGTCCGAACGCGCTATGCGGCGGGTCAGTTCGTAATTCCAGGTGGAATGCAGCGAGCGTGTGGGCACTTCCGAAATGCCGGCGGAGAAAATGATCTCCTCTCCTTTTTTCATCGGCATTTCAAAATAGCCGGGCACCAGCAAATCTTCCCGGTATTCAAATCCGCGTTCCTGTTCCTTATAATATTCAATGTCCCGGTACCAGTCCGGCTTGTGTTGGTAGGTGTTTGTCTTGGAAAACTGCATGAACAGTTGCGGAAACTCCGGATACATCCTGACGGCAATGCCGTTCGGCACGGGCTGATACGAGCTGTCCGCCCGGTCGTTCTGGTGGGTGAGTTCGTTGACGCTTCGGAAAGCCAGGAAGGGTTTGAAGCGCAAGATGGTGGGAGAATGCGCCTCCAGCAGCGTGTATTTGATCAGCACACGCGGCTCGAAGGAAACGAGCATGCGTTCTTTGGAAAAAACAACGCCGCCCACACGATAGATGGTGCGCGAAACCACCTCGCAGTCAAATTCGCGGATGTACTTGTGCCCTTGCGGGCTGTAGTTGTTGCCGTTGTACTTGTGGATACCGAGGTTGAACTCGGCTCCGTGTTGGATAACGGTTTCGTCCAGCGATGAAAGCAATACATAATTGTCATCGCTCAGTTCCGGAACGGGAAGCACCAACTGACCGTGGTATTTCCGTGTGTTGCAGTCCACCAAGGTTGTGCTGTTATAGGCACCCGCACGGTTTGTGCGAATCATTTCCTTCGACAGGGAACGTTCCAGATTGATCAAAAGTGTTTTGTTGAAATTCAAATAACTCATAGGCAAAGTGTTTCTCATTAGCGTTATTGTTTGTTGTTCCGCGAAATGTCTTCCGGAAAACGACTGCTAATATATGGTTTTTTTTCGCAATGTGACAACAAAATGACAATTTGTTGTACAAAAAAAAGCAAATAGTCGCGTTTGCCCGTCTTTGTGTTGTCGGGAAAGTTTTTTTTACCTGTTGGTTGGATGCATTTTTTCCGTAATCCGGCAGGATTTTTCCTAAAAACAGCCTCGACAGCGCTTTTCCGGCGGGAAAAGTACTAAAAACAGCCTCGACGGTACTTTTCCGGCGGGAA
>CAYUYS010000139.1:0-4890 GCA_964449415.1 uncultured Paludibacteraceae bacterium
CGAAAATCACACACACCAAAACCAATTTGTCATGGCACATAATCATCACCACCACGAGCATCAGGAAATAACCGGCTCATTGAATACCATTTTCATTGTCAGCATTGTACTGAACCTGCTTTTCGTACTGGCGGAAGCAATTGTCGGATTTGCCTACAACTCCCTGGGCCTGCTGTCCGATGCCGGCCACAACCTGAGCGATGTGTTCAGCTTAGTGCTGGCCTTGTTCGCCTTCCGCATGTCGCGCCGGCAGGGCAACCGTCGTTTCACCTACGGATACAAGAAAAGCACCGTGCTCGCCTCGCTGGCCAATGCCATTATCCTGCTGGTGGCCGTGGGGGCCATTATTGCCGAAGGCGTGGACAAACTGCAAAATCCGCAACCCGTTTCGGGTGCAGCCGTATCGTGGACGGCCGGCATCGGCATTCTGATTAACGGCCTGACAACCTGGATGCTGATGAAAAACAGCAAACGCGACCTCAACGTGCGCGGCGCATTCCTGCACATGGCCATGGACACGCTCGTATCTGTCGGCGTAGCCATTTCCGGCATCATTATTATCTACACCGATTTCGTGCTTATCGATGCGCTCATCAGTCTGGCCATTGCCATCATTATCTTGATTTCCACATGGCATTTATTGAAAGAAAGCGTTTTCCTATCGCTTGATGCCGTGCCGGCCGGCGTCGATATGGACGAGGTGGAACAAAGCATCAGCCAAACGGAAGGCGTAAAAAGCTGGCACCACCTGCACGTGTGGGCGGTCAGCACCACGGAAAATGCCGCCACGGTACATGTCGTCATAGCAGATGCCGGAAAAATGGAACACATCAAACACCGGCTGAAACATGCCCTTGCCGAAAAAGGCATACAGCACAGCACCATAGAGTGCGAACTCACCGACACGGAATGCCGCGACAAAGCGTGTTGCTGAATGGGAATTTTCTTAGCTAATTATGAATGGGGGTTGGGCACTGTATGGATGTTGATGACACCCGTATAGTGCCCTTGTTCCCCTCCGAGCAACCGTTCATCGTCTTTTTGCAGGCGTTTTTACAACACAATCCCCTCCCCCTCACTACAACAAACACAAAAAAACACGTACATTTGCACCGGTAAAACTGAAAATGCCGGAAGTATGGAACCTTACCTGAAACGCCTCGCACAACTTTTTATGCAACAGCAGGCTGCGGAACTGCCGCGCCTTACCTTCGTGTTCCCGAACCGCCGTGCGGGGCTTTTTTTCCGCAAGTATCTGGGACAGGCCGCCGGGAAACCTGTTTTTGCGCCGGAAACCATCACCGTAAACCAATGTTTCGAAATGCTGTCGGGCATGCAACCGGCCGACCATTTGAGCCTGCTGTTCAAACTGTACCGTATCTACCGGGCCGAAACCGGCACGAACGAAACATTCGACAAATTCGTGTATTGGGGAAACATGCTGCTGTCCGATTTCGACGAAATAGACAAATACCTGATACCGGCCCGGCAGCTGTTCGGCAACCTGAGCGACCTGAAACACTTGGACAACAGTTTCGACTACCTGACTGCGGCACAGAAAGAGGCTATAGAACGGTTCTGGAACGGATTCGATGCCGACGAGAAGCGCGAAAACCGCAGCAAATTCCTGCATGCCTGGCAACATCTCTACCCTGTGTACCAAGCCCTGCAACAGGAAATGACAGCCGACGGACGTGCCTACGAAGGCTGCCTGCAACGCCGCGTTGCGGAACAGGCAACGGACGGCACGCTGGAAACCGCAACGGCCGGAAAACGGTTCGTGTTTATCGGCTTCAACGCCCTGACACCGTGCGAAGCGGCTTTAATGACCTTCCTGCAAAAAAACAATCAAGCCGATTTCTACTGGGACAACGAAGCACCCGAAACCAACGACCCGCAAAACTTGGCTTCCCGGTTTATCCGCCAAAACAGGCAACGTTTCCCGTCGCTTATGGAACTCCCCGCAAGCACCGACGATGGCCGGCCACACGGGCGCAAGGGCAATATCAACCTGATTCCCATCCCGTCGAATATCGGGCAGACAAGCTGCATACACAACCTGCTGCACCGCCTGCATCCGGCCGGCAGGCGGGCCGACTGGACCCGCACCGCCATCGTGCTGCCCAACGAAAGCCTGCTGATGCCCATGCTGTACGCCATTCCCGCACATATCGACCAGGTGAATGTAACCATGGGATACCCGCTGAAAAACACCGCCGTGTTCGCACTAATGGAACACCTGTACGAGCTGCAGCAAAAAAAACGCACCGACAAAGAGGGGAACACACGCTTTTACCACAAATGCGTAATGAAGATACTGAAACATCCTTACGTACAGGCTTTGTGTCCGGAGCAGGCCAACCGGCTGGCACACACCATCGTGGAGCATAATCTGAGCTATATCCCGCAAGGGTATTTTGCCGGCGAATCGCTGCTCGAAACCGTGTTTGCGCCGCAACACACAGCCGGAGAAGCCCTTGCCTACGTGCAAACCTTGCTGAAAATCCTGCTGCAACAATCCTTTGAGAACAAGAACGAGCAAAACTACATTTACCAATATTACACCACCGTAAACCGTACGCGCGACATACTGGAACAACAGGACATGCCCGAAAACATCAGCGTCCAAACCTTGTTCATGCTGCTGCACGAGCTGGCTGCCGGCGTGAACATCCCGTTCAGCGGCGAGCCGCTCAACGGACTGCAAATCATGGGAACGCTGGAAACACGCGGGCTGGATTTCGACAACCTGATTATCGCTTCCATGAACGAAGGCCTATTTCCCAAAAACCAGACAGGAAACAGCTTCATTCCACACGAACTGCGGCGCGGCTTCGGCCTGCCCACCACCGACCAACACAATGCCGTGTTTGCCTACAATTTTTACAGGCTCATATACCGCGCACAGCATATCTATTTCCTGTACGACACCCGCACCGAAGGACTGAACACGGGCGAACCCAGCCGCTTCATACACCAACTGCAATACCAATACGGCTGCCGGCCCAATGTCATCCACCTGGCGCAACAGCCCGCCACAGAAGAACCCCGGGAACTCCACGTGAAGAAAACGCCCGAAGTACAGGCCATGCTTGCCCAATTTACCACACAAAGCAACAGCACATCGGGCATGCGCCACTTGTCGGCCAGCGCACTGAACACCTACCTGAATTGCCCGCTGCAGTTTTACCTGCTTTACGTCAAACGCCTCGGCGAAACGGCCCAAGTGCGCGAAAACATCGAATCGGACATGTTCGGAACGATATTGCACGCCGCCATGCAGCAAATATACCGGCCATACGAAGGCAAAATCATAGAAGAAGGAACCCTGACGCGCATATTAGACAACCGGCCGGCCCTTGACCGGATTGTAAACGAAGTATACACCCGCGAATACCTCGGCGACGCAAGTGGCAAGGTTATCCGGCCCGAAGGCCGCGACAAACTGATTACGGATGTGATAGGAAAATACACGCGCCTGCTGCTCCAATACGACCGGACGCAAACGCCCTTCACCTACCTGCAATCCGAATGCAAGTGCGTAAACACCATAAGTCTGGCCGACGGGCGCAAAGTGAACGTCAAAGGCTTTATCGACCGCGTGGACAGCAAGGACGGCCGGCTGCGCATAGTCGACTACAAGACCGGCCAGGGCAAACTCAACTTCCGGGACATCGGCCATTTGTTCGAGCCCGACAATCCGGAACGGCCCAAATATGCCTTGCAAACCTTTCTGTACGCGTGGCTCTACCGCGAGCAATATCGCCCGCAGCTGCCCATCGCATCGCACATATATTACCTGAAAAACATATCAGCGGCCGATTTCGACACCCTGATCTACCAAAAAGAAGGCAGGCAACCGGCTGTGCCTGCCAACGACTTTGAGGTATATGCCCCCGATTTTCTGGAAAAGCTGACCGAACTCTTGGAAGAGATCTTCCATCCGGACATAGCCTTCGGCCAATGCCAGAACGTCCGTTCCTGCGAATATTGCGCCTTCCGCACCATCTGCAACCGATAGAAAAAAACCGGGAGCATACTTCACAGCACGCTCCCGAAAATATACAAAAACAACATGACCTAATTCAACGTAACCTCAAAGCTCCGGGTGGAATACTCGTCCGGCCGATAGGTTATGTACAGTGTTACCGTTTCGCCGCTTTCCGTCGGGAAGAAATCCGAAATATCGAACGACGACACGCAGGCAAAACGCCGCGCGGGCGCTTCATCCCTATCGTTGTGGCGGAATTCCAGATAAACCTTACCGTCGTTGGCGGCACCGGAATTATACTCGTTTTTCACCAGATTGATATAGTGCGGTTCGCTGCCAACGCCCGCGTATGTGGCCACCACATGCAGGTATTCGCCCGTCACCCAAGCAACGCTCACTATGGCCGGATCGTTGCCAATGCTGTCATTTTCGGCTTCCGTTTCTATGACAAAATAGGGTTTGGTCAGCACGTACGTCCCGAAATTGAACAGATAGGCCGTCATGTCGTAGTCCGGTTCCGATTCCGTATCTATGTATTTGTAAAATTCGAACCAGACCCGTTGGCCAATCAGCGTGTCCGAAATCGTCTGGAAGTTTTTGGGGAAAATGGTTGTACTGTCGTCTTCCACAAAGTAGTACTGGCCGCTTTCGGCCTGCTGAACCGTACCCACGGCTATGTAAGAGCCCGGCTGCAGGTTATTTGTCCAGTCAACTTCGTTCTCGTCGCAAGCGGTAAAGGCAGCCATCAGCGCATACGCGGGCAATAATAATTTGAAGCATTTCATCGGTTTCATAGGTATTCAATTTATTTCCGGCGGCGATATTCACAAAGAGTATGCCAAAAAGCAAGTATTCGTTTCCCGAAATCAGATAATGCCGGCCTGTCGCTTCGTCTGTCG
>CAYUYS010000140.1:0-4881 GCA_964449415.1 uncultured Paludibacteraceae bacterium
TGCGAACCCTTACTTTTTCCAGAACGAAGGCATAAACAGAAACAGCACCGTGAACAGCTCTAAGCGGCCTATGAGCATAAGCAGGCTCATGAGCCATTTGCCGAAGGCCGGAAAATGCGCAAAGTTGCCGGCCGGGCCGGACAGCCCAAGCCCGGGGCCCACATTGCCCAAACTCGTAATGGCCGCCCCCACAGCCTCTTCAAAACCGAGGCCGCACAGGCAGAACAGCAGCACACCGGCGATGCAAATCAGGGCATAGAGAATGACAAAGGCCAGCACGTTGTTGACAACCGCCGTGGAAATGGTGCGCCCGTTGTAACGCACGGGGATGACCGCGTTCGGATGAATCAGCCGCAAAAACTCGTAGTAGCTGTTCTTGATAAGGATAACTAACCTGACCCATTTTATGCCGCCGGACGTGGAGCCCGCCGATGCGCCTATGGGCATCATGAACAGGCACAACACCCACAACACGGTGGGCCAGCGCGTGTAGTCGGCCGTAGCAAAGCCGGTGGTGGTAATCAGGGAAACGACCTGAAAAAGCGCGGTGCGGAACACCTCTTCCACAGCCTTCAGCACGCCGCCGACAGCGACGAACTCCATATCCGCCGCGGAGAACGTCCGGATCATCAAGCCGGCCGCCATCAGCCCCGTAAAGACCAGGATGCCGGACACGTAGGTGCGCGCCTCCTCATCGTTCCACAGTTTGCTTACCTTGCCGCGCAGCACATAATACAGCAGCGCAAAGTTGATGCCGCTCAGGAACATGAAGAGCAAGACCACGTATTCTATGGCCGGCGAGGCAAAGGCCGCAATGCTTGCGTTTTTGGTGGAAAAGCCGCCGGTAGCTAAGGTGGAGAACGCGTGGCAGACCGCATCGAACCAGCCCATTCCCAACACCTTCAGCAGCAGGCATTCCACTAAGGTAAGCAGCATGTAAATGCCCCAAAGCAGCTTGGCCGTGTCCTTGATGCGCGGACGCAGTTTTTCGTAGGTCGGGCCGGTGGCTTCGGCGGCATAAAGCTGCGTGCCGCCCAGTCCGAACAAGGGCAGGATGGCCAACGACAGGACAATGATTCCCATGCCGCCCATCCAGTGCATCAGGCTGCGCCAGAACAGGATGCCGTGAGGCATGCTTTCCACATCGGGAATGATGGTGGCACCCGTTGCCGTAAACCCGGACATGGTCTCGAAGAACACATCCGTATAGCTTGGGAAGGCCTTGCTGAACCACAGGGGCAGCGCGCCGAACAGCGCGAACACCACCCAGACCAAGGCCACAATGATATAGCCCTCGCGGCGGCCGAGCCGCCTTTCGGCCCGGTAGCCGAGCGCGACGGCCAGCAGTCCGACCACGAAGGTAATCAACGAAGCGGTCATGAAGTGCGGCGCGTCGTAGCCGTCGTAGAAATAGGCCACGCCCGTGGCTATGAACATAGCCGCCGCCTCCATCAGCAGCAACGCGCCAAGCGCCAGCAGCACCAGCTTGAAATTGAATGTACGACTCACAGGGCAGATTAATTAAAAAACTTCTCCATTTTGCGGATGGCCGATGCCACGCAGAACACGATGACGTGGTCGTTGGGCATAATCAGCGTATTGCCGTTCACCAGCATCCCGACGCCGTCGCGCATCAGGCCACCGATGTTTACATCGTCGGGCAGGTTCAGGTCTTTGATTTTGTGGCGCGTGATTTTCGCGCCGGGCGTGGCCACAAACTCGACCACTTCCGCATCGGCACTGGTCAGGTTGCGCACGTTGAGCACATCGGCATCCAAGGTCAGCTGGTAAATGTAGCTTGCCGCAATCATTTTCTTGTTCAGCACGGTGCCAATGTCTAAGCCTTCGGCAAACGGTATGTAGTCGATGTTTTCCACTTCGGCAATCGTCTTGTACACGCCGAAACGCTTGGCGGCCACGCAGGCCAGAATGTTGGATTCCGAGTTGCCGGTGACGGCCACAAACGCATCCGTGGCGGCAATGCCTTCCTCCTTGAGCACGTCGATATTGCGCCCGTCGCCATTGATGACCAGCGTGCCGTGCAGCTTTTCCGAAAGGGCGTAGCTAACTTCCCGGTCTTTCTCTAACAGTTTGGTCTGCAAGCCTCCCGGCAGTATTTGAAGGGTTTTCTGGGCCACGCGGCTGCCGCCCATAAACATGATGTTGCGAATCTCCACGTCTTTCTTTCCGGCCTGCGTCCGTACAAACTTCAGGTTTTCCGCCCGGTTCTGGTTGGTTACGATGCAGTAGACCAGATCGTCGGCCAGTATCTCGTCTGCGCCGCGCGGTATGATGGTTTTGTTTTTGCGCTTGATGGCCACCACCCGGAAGCGGCCGTGGTCAAACTCGCCGGAATTGAACTTCTTGTTTATCATAATGGCGTTGTCGCGCACCTTGATGACCAGCAGTTCCAGCGTGCCGTTGCCAAACGACAAATGGTTCCGTATCCAGCTGGTGCGAAGCGCATCGGCTATTTCCTGGGCCGCCAGCACCTCCGGGCAAATCAGGTAGTCCACGCCCAGCTTCTTCAGGAAGTCCATGCTGGTGGGTTGCAGGTATTCTTCGTTGTCGATGCGTGCCAATGTGCGTTGTGCACCCAGGTTGTTGGCCAGCATGCAGGCCGTCATGTTCACGCTTTCGTAGGGTGTGACGGCAATGAACAGATCCACGCCCTTGACCCCGATTTCCTTCAGGTCGTGCAGCGAAGTCGGCGAGCCGACCCGGGTCAGCAGGTCGTAATTGATGTCCAGATTCTTCAGCCTGTCCGGGTCTGTATCCATCAGGCTGATATCCATCTTTTCGCGGGACAACAGCTTGGCCAGATGCGTACCCACTTCGCCCGCTCCCACAATGATTATTCTCATGTCCCTGTCTTTTTTAGGAAAAACTGCTTGCCATTCGGTTACTCCTGCCGCGACAACAGTGCGGCCATGCTCTGCTTCAAGCCTTCGGTGTCCAAGCCCAGCATGCGATAGAGCTCGCGGGTGGAGCCGTGCTCCACAAACCGGTCGCGAATGCCGAGCCGCACCACATCGGGGCGATATCCGTTGTCGGCCATGAACTCCAGCACCGCACTGCCCAGGCCGCCGCTCACCACGCCCACTTCCACCGTCATCACCTTGCGGAACTGCCGGCCTACCTCGTGCAGCAGCTCTGTGTCTATCGGTTTCAGGAAACGGATGTCGTAGTGCGCGATGGACACGTTCCGCTCCTGCTCCACCTGCCGGATGGCTTCCGCCGCCGCATTCCCGATAAAGCCTATGCTGATAACGGCCATGTCGCTGCCGGACTTCAGGCATTGCCCTTTGCCCACCGGCAGTTCCTGCATCGGGCATTCCCAGTCGACGGTAATGCCGCGTCCGCGCGGATAGCGTATGGCAAACGGGCCTTTGTCGGGCAACTGGGCCGTGTACATCAGGTTGCGCAGCTCCTTTTCGTTCAGCGGAGAGGCTATGGTCATGTTCGGAATGCAGCGCAGGTAGGCCAGATCGAACAGGCCGTGATGGGTGGCACCGTCCGCACCGACAATGCCCGCACGGTCGATGCACAGCACCATGTTCAGTTCCTGCAAGGCCACATCGTGAATGATATTGTCGTAGGCGCGCTGCATGAACGAGGAGTATATGTTGCAAAAGGGCATGATTCCCTCCTTGGCCAGTCCGGCGGAGAAGGTGACGGCGTGCCCTTCGGCTATGCCCACATCGAACACCCGCTCGGGCATGGCTTGCTGCATGATGGTCATGGAGCAGCCCGAAGGCATGGCGGGCGTTATGCCGACTATCTTGTCGTTCTTCCGGGCCAGCTCCAGCAGGGTTTTGCCAAACACATCCTGAAACAGGGGCGGTATGCGCGTGTCGTCCGTCACCTTGCGCTCGCCCGTTTCCACATTAAACTCTCCGGGCGCGTGCCAGACAGTAACCGAATCTTCCGCCGGCTTGTATCCCTTGCCCTTTTTGGTAATGACGTGCAGCACCTTGGGCCCTTTGTAGTTCTTTATTTCCGAAAGGATACGCACCAAGTCATTCACCGCGTGCCCGTCCACCGGACCGAAGTAGCGAATGTTCAGTCCTTCGAATATGTTGTGGTGCTGCCGCGTAAGGATGGTTTTCAGGCTGGTGTTGAAGCGGAGCAAGCGTTTGCGCCGGCTTTCGTTCATAAGGTGCAGTTTGCTGAAGAGCACATACAGCCGGTGGCGGAAGCGGTTGTAGACGGAGGATGTGTTTATGTCCACCAAGTATTGTGTAAATCCGCCCTTGAGCGGGTCTATGGCCATTTGGTTGTCGTTCAGGATAATCAGCAGGTTGTTCTTGTCCATCGACGTGTTGTTCAGTCCCTCGAAGGCCAGTCCGCCGGTCATGGCCCCGTCGCCTATCACGGCCACCACCTGCCTGTCGGGCTCGTGTTTCAGCTCGGCCGCCACAGACATGCCCAGTCCGGCCGATATGGAGGTGGAGGAATGCCCGGTGCCAAAGGCATCGTAGGGGCTCTCTTTGGGCGAGGGGAAGCCGCTCAGTCCCCCGAACTGCCTGTTGGTGTGAAACCGGTCGCGCCGGCCGGTGAGTATCTTGTGCCCGTAGGCCTGATGCCCCACGTCCCACACAATGCGGTCGTAGGGCGTGTTGAACACATAGTGCAAGGCAACAGACAGCTCCACCACGCCGAGGCTCGAGGCCAGGTGGCCCGGGTTGTGCGACAGTTCGTTGACGATAAACTGCCGCAATTCATCGCACACGGCGGGCAGCGCCTCGCGGGGGAGCTGCTTCAAATCGTCGGGACTGTTTATGGCGGACAAATACTTCTCTTCGGCGGGTTGCATATAACACATATTCCTGCAAATGAACGAACCGCAAAAGTAACATCTTTTTTCATTTCCCCCAAGCG
>CAYUYS010000141.1:0-4739 GCA_964449415.1 uncultured Paludibacteraceae bacterium
TTAGATGTGCCCTTATCTAACCATTAGATGTGCCCTTATCTAACCATTAGATGTGATTACATCACGCCTTTCGTATCCTCCCAAGCTGTATGCTTTCATTCCATTCAACCAGAGGGGTCATACGCTGATTATCAGAAAGTTCGCCAATGGACATCCTGCGGTTGGCGTGGTTTTGCGCGTTCCCGGAATGCACAAAGAAATAATTTCCGGGAAAAACACTATCTTTGCCCTAAAAATACAAACCAATGGACAACCACCAATTCGACGAGATTCGTTCATACAGGCTTGAGGAAGCACAGGAGGTTTACAGAAAATTGGCCGACGAGCCGGCTTTTCAGAAAGCCCTGCAAGCCATCGCACCGGACAACGCGGCGGCACTCATCCCCCAATTATATGCCATACAAGACATAGACCGGTTTCAGAAGGAAGTGATATACCCCCTCCTGCAAAAGCTGGAGCACGACACGACGCAGGGCGTCGGGAGCAGTGGCATCGAGCATATCGAAAAAGTGGGGCCGTGCATTTACATATCCAACCATCGCGACATCGTGCTGGACTCCATGTTCCTTTGCAAGGTGTTGATTGCGCATAATCTTTCGAGTGTGGAAATAGCCATTGGTGACAACCTGCTGATTTACCCGTGGATAGAACATTTCGTACGCGCCAACAAGAGCTTCATTGTCAAGCGCGGCGGTTCGCCCCGCGAAATGCTGGCTAACTCCATGCGCTTGTCGGCGTACATTGCACATACGCTGCACGACAAAAAAAGTTCCATTTGGATAGCACAGCGCGAAGGACGCTGCAAGGACGCCAACGACCGCACACAGGAAAGCCTGCTGAAAATGCTCAGCATGAGCGGCAAAGGTTCGTTCCTGGAAAACATAATGCAACTGAACATCTGCCCGCTGTCCATATCATACGAATACGATCCGTGCGATTACCTGAAAGCCCGGGAGTTCCAGCTGAAACGCGACAACCCGGCGTATAAAAAAACACAACAGGACGACTTGCTGAGCATGCAAACCGGCATTCTGGGGAAAAAAGGACGCATCATGTTCCGCTTCACGCCTCCCATAAACGATGAACTGGCGGAAATTGCGCGCACAACCACGAACAAATGTAAGCAAATCGAGCTCGCTGCCCGGACCGTTGACAAGCACATACATGCCAACTACGAGATGTACAGCGGCAACAAGATAGCCTACGACCTGCTGCTTGAAACAGACCGCTTTGCCAACGAATATACCGCACAAGAAAAAACGGTTTTCGAATCGTACCTGCAAGGGCAGTTGGACAAGATACAACTTGCACACAAAGACGAACCGTTTCTGCGCCACAAACTACTGGAAATGTATGCCAATCCGCTAATCAACCATCTGAAATGAAACGCGCCATTTTTCCCGGGTCGTTCGACCCCTTCACCATAGGACATTATTCCATTGTCCGGAGAGGTTTGCAACTGTTCGATGAAATCGTTATCGGCATCGGTGTAAACCAGAACAAAAAAACCTTGTTCTCAACCGATCAGCGGCGGGAAATGATACGGCAGGCTTTTGCCGACGAACCGCGCGTCAAGGTGCAGGTATACAACAGCCTGACTGTGGATTTCGCCCAACAGGTGGATGCCGGTTATATCCTGCGTGGATTGCGAACCATCGCGGACTTTGAATACGAACGATCCATTGCCGATGCCAACAACAAACTGACCGGCATAGAAACCGTTATCTTGTTCACGGAGGCACGCTACGCATTCATTTCGTCGACCACGGTCAGAGACCTGATTGCATACGGCAAAAGCATCCAAGCATTGTTACCCCCAAACGTACATATCTAAACAATACGAAATGAAACTCAAACCATTGATCATTGTGCTGGCCATAAGCCTGCCGGCAATTGCACAGGAACAGAAGGAATTCCGCATAAACAAAAACCTGACCATCTACAACGATGTCATGCGCCAGTTGGATTTGAGCTATGTGGACACGCTCAACTACGAACAGTTGGTTAAAATGAGCATTGATGCCATGCTCGGCAAACTGGATCCGTACACCATTTACCTGCCGGAAGACAAGACGGAAGACCTGCAGTTCATGACCACCGGTGCCTACGGCGGCATCGGAGCCGTGATTTCCCAACGCAACGGCAAGAGCTATATCACCGACCCATACGAAGGGATGCCGGCACAACGCAACGATGTGCGTGCAGGAGACGTGATTCTGGAAATAGATGGCAAAACAACCAAAGGAAAAGCCCTGAACGAAGTAAGCAACATGCTCCGCGGCAAACCGCATGACAAAATCCGGCTGAAGCTGGAACGGTACGGCGAGAAGAAACCCATTATCCGGGAATTTGAGCGCGAAACCATACAAATCAATCCCATCGGCTATGCCGGCATTGTGGCCGACAAAACCGGATACGTACAACTGAATGATTTCACCGACAAGGCCGCCACAGAATTCAAGGCTGCCGTAAACCGGATGGTCAAAGCAGACAGCATCCGCGCACTGATTATCGACCTGCGCGACAACGGCGGCGGAATCATTGACGAAGCCATTAAAATAGTCGGCTATTTTGTGCCCAAAGGCACCGAAGTGGTCAGTACAAAAGGGAAGCTCGAATCCACAGAGCGCGTTTACAAAACAACCACGGAACCCATATATCCGGATATGAAACTGGCCATTCTGACCAACCGTGCATCCGCATCGGCAGCCGAGATTGTAGCCGGTGCCATGCAAGACTTAGACAGAGCCGTATTGATAGGAGAACGCACCTTCGGGAAAGGATTGGTGCAGAACATCCGCCCCATCAGCTACGACGGACACCTGAAGGTAACAACCGCCAAATATTACATCCCGAGCGGACGATGCATTCAGGCCATCGACTACAGCCACCGCAACGAAGACGGCAGCGTCGGCCGCGTGCCGGACAGCCTGACCCACGTATTCCACACAAAAGGCGGACGCATCGTGCGCGATGGCGGCGGCATTTCACCCGACATAGACATCAAAGCCAAAGAAGGCATCAACATTACCTACTACATATACATCCAGAACATGCACTTCGACTTCGCAACCAAATACGTGGCCGAACATCCGACCATTGCCCCACCGGACAAGTTCTCCATCAGCGAAGAAGACTACAAAGCCTTTGAGGATTTTCTGAAGGAAAAAGATTTCCACTACACCACCGAAACAGAGAAATTTTACGGACAACTGCTGGAACTGGCCAAATATGAAGGTTTGGACAGCATAGCCAAGCCGGAATTCGAAGCGCTGAAACAGAAACTCACGCCGGACATTTCGCAAGCGCTCATCACGTACAAGGACGACATAACCGACCTGCTGAACATGGAAATCGTCAAACGCTATTATTTCCAGAAAGGCGAAATACAATACAGCCTCCGGCACGACAAGGAACTGCAGAAAGCCAAAGAAATCCTGAACGACGACAAGCAACTGAAGGACTTGCTGAGCAAAAAATCGTAGGCTCGGACTTATAGCAGCAGTTTCCGGATCTCAGCAACAATATAACGCGCATCGTCGTCGGTGACGCAAGGGCCGCTCGGCAAGCACAAACCGACTTTAAAAAGACTTTCGCTTACGCCGTTTATATATGCGGGATTTGTTTGGTAAACAGGCTGTTTGTGCATAGGCTTCCACAACGGACGCGATTCTATCCCGGCGGCATCCAGCCCCATACGCATAGCCTCTACATTGCGGTTCGGTTCGCAGTCGGTATGCACGTTTTTTGCCTCGTGCGTCGCGCCTGCCACACCGCCTACAGCCCCTTGGGTAACAGCTGCATAAGCCCGCTCCTCCCCTTTCACCCTGACAGCCGGATCGATGGTGATCGTATTCAGCCAATAGTTGCTGTCGTAGCGAGCAGATGGATTTTCATGCACTTGTATTCCTTCCACATCCGCCAGCAATTCCTTATATAAGGCCGCAAGATGTTTGTGATGGTCGATATGCTGTTGCAACACCGTCATTTGTCCGCGCCCGATACCGGCGCAGATATTTGACATGCGGTAATTATACCCTATCTCCTCGTGTTGATAATACGGATACGATTCACGCGCTTGTGTGGCGTAGAACATGATTTTCTGTTTGGCTTCCGCCGTAGGGCAAACCAGCGCCCCGCCGCCCGATGTGGTAATCATTTTGTTGCCATTGAACGACAGCACGCCATACCTGCCAAAAGTGCCGCACACCTTGCCATCAAATCGGCTTCCGAGCCCTTCGGCCGCATCTTCTATTACAGGAATGTCGTATTTATTGGCTATCGCCATTATCTCATCCATCTTTGCAGGCATGCCATACAGATAGACCGGCACAATGGCTTTCGGCTTTTTGCCCGTTTTCTCCATGCGGTCGAGTATGGCTTTTTCCAGCAATTGCGGATCCATGTTCCATGTGTCCCGTTCCGAGTCGACAAACACCGGCGTTGCTCCCAAATAAGTTACCGGATGCGCAGAAGCACAAAACGTAAAACTTTGCACCAGCACCTCATCGCCCGGCCCTACGCCACAAGCCAGCAAAGCCAAATGTACGGCAGCTGTTCCCGCCGAAAGCGCCACCACTTCCTTTTCGCCACCGGCAAACCGTTTCAAATCCTCCTCAAATCCGTTCACATTCGGCCCGAGAGGCGCGACCCAATTCGTGTCAAAAGCCTCTTGGATAAACTTCATTTCATTGCCGCTCATGTGGGCCAAACAAAGATAAATTCGTTTCTGACGCATT
>CAYUYS010000142.1:0-4738 GCA_964449415.1 uncultured Paludibacteraceae bacterium
GTTTACCCGACGCTGTTCGACTCGAGCATCACAGTTGAGTTGCCCGCTGACGCGAACGTGACGGTTTACAGCGTGTCAGGTGCTGTGGTTGGCAAGTTCAACATGTCTGAAGGCGCAAGCACTCTCGACCTTGGCGGTCTTGGCAAGGGCATGTACCTGATGAAAGTTGAAAGCCGGGCAGGCACAAAGGTTGTGCAAATCGTGAAAAAATAATCGGCTGTGAAATAGCGATATAAATGACAAATAGTTTTGAGGGACGGGCTAATGCCCGTCCCTCTTTTTTTAAGACCTCAGCACATGATATTTTACAATTGGGATGCGAAACGGACTTTTGCAGAGGTCTCATTTTATCTATTTCCGTCTGCTATTGCAGATTTTTGATACGCATTGACGAAGTCAGGAAAACCAAAAACGTTCGGACTTACTCTCCGTAAATCCGAACGTTTGTTGCACTGCATCTACTCTTGATGTTTCCGCGGTATGGACGGGACTCGAACCCGCGACCCCATGCGTGACAGGCATGTATTCTAACCAGCTGAACTACCACACCATATTTTCAGTCCTCCTGAAAACCGCTGCGAAGATACTACTTATTTTTATATCCTGCAAGAGGGAAACGCAAATTTATTTGCCGCGTTTTCCGTAACGGCTCATAAACTTATCTACACGACCGGCAGTATCTACCAATTTCGATTTGCCCGTATAGAAAGGATGGGACGAACTGGAAATTTCCAACTTAACCAACGGATAAGTAACACCATCGATTTCTACCGTATCTTTTGTGTTCACGGTTGAACGGGAAATGAATTGTTCGCCGTTCGACATATCCTTGAATACTACAGGACGATAATTTTCAGGATGAATTCCACTTTTCATATTGTCGATTCTTTAATTATTTACCCTAACTTTTGGAAGCGCAAAGGTATGAATTTTGTTTGATTCCGGAAAATAAAATCACTTTTTTTGCAAAGAATATTTCTATCGCCCACAACAAGCTAATATTCAAACATTTAAACAATTCCCAAAAACAAGCATATCATGCCGAGAATCACGCCGCCCAAGCAAAGTACCTTCAATCGGACGTTTTTTTCGTGCATATAGAGTGCCCCGTAGACAAACGGAACGATGACACCGCCCCTGCGGACAGTGGAGAGCACGGAAATCAGCGAGTCCGGCAAAGACAATGCATAAAAATACAGAAAATCGGACACTATCAGGAACACGGAAATCAGCACAATGACGTTCCGCCACACAAACGGCGTGTGCTTTTTGCGATGCGGATACCACATAAGCAGCAGAATGATGGCCATCAGCACAATCTGATAGAAAATGTAATAAACCTGCACCGCCATCCGATCCAGCGAACGCATGAGATATTTGTCGTACAAGCCGCTGCACGCACCCAGCAAGGTGGCCAGCAGCAGGCACCAAATCCATTTGTTGTGCGCAAAGGAAATACTTTCCTTGTTGCCGACCGCCGAAAACATGAATATGGACAGCAAAGCCACGGCTATGCCCGCCCACTGGAAACCGGACAATTGCTCATGGAAAATGGTTACGGCACCCAGCAAAGTCCACATCGGGCGCGTTGCATTGACCGGCGAGACAATGGTGATAGGCAGGTGCTTCATGGAAAAATAGGCGCATAACCACGAGGCAAGCACCAAAAACGACTTGAAAAATATCAACACATGGGTGTGGAAATCGACCGCCGGGATATAAAATAGGGTGCCTGACAAGGCTTCCGGCCGGAAACGCGACATCAACAAGAACGGCAGCAGCAAAACTCCCGAACAGAAGATAGAGAAAAACAAGACGGGAATGACCGCATTGCCCTGCAACGATTTCTTTTTGCAAATATCATAAAAGCCCAACGACAGGGCAGAAAAAATGCCAAGTATAAACCACATGACTCACCTTCACTACAACACTTCTTTCGTACTCGGCAAACGGAAATTATAGATATCCCGTTGCTTCGCCATCTTGATGGCTTTGGCAAAAGCTTTGAAAATGCCTTCTATCTTGTGATGCTCGTTCTGCCCTTCCGCCTTTATGTTCAAGTTCATGTGGGCCGCATCGCTCAAGCTCTTGAAGAAGTGCATGACCATTTCCGTGGGCATGTCGCCGACACGCTCCCGCTTGAACTCCGCATCCATGACCAACCAGGCGCGCCCGCCGAAATCGAGCGCGACACTGCACAGGCAATCATCCATGGGCAGGCAGAAACCGTAACGCTCCATGCCGCGTTTGTCGCCAAGGGCTTTTTCGAGTGCTTCACCCAGCACAATGCCCGTATCTTCGATGGTATGATGTTCGTCCACTTGCAAATCACCGGCGGCCTTTACCGTCAGGTCGCAACCGGCATGGCGGCCTATCTGCTCCAACATGTGGTCGAAAAAGTGGAGGCCGGTGGAAATATCGCACGTGCCGGTGCCATCCAAATCGAGCGACACGAAGATGTCCGTCTCCTTGGTCTTGCGGTGCACGGTCGCCTTGCGTTCGCCGGCAAACAGCAGTTCGGATATGGCATCCCACGAGGCAGCCACGCGGAACGTGCCCGGCAGGCAAATCGCCGCCACCTGTTTATTCCATGCCTGTATGGCCGCAAGGCGTTCCGCCTCCGGCGTGTCCGGCGGACAAGAAGCGACAAATACAGCCTTCGCGCCTAAGTTGCGCGCCAGCTGCATATCCGTCAGGCGGTCGCCGATAACGTAACTGTTCGCCAAATCATAATCGCCCGTCATGTATTTGCCCAACAGCCCGGTGCCCGGCTTGCGGGTCGGCAGGTTGTCTTCCGGCAATGATTTGTCAATCAGAATATCGTCAAACTCGACGCCTTCCGAGCGGAAAACGGCCAACATTTTGGACTGCACCGCATCGAAGTTCGCCTGCGGATAGGCTGCCGTTCCCAAACCGTCTTGGTTGGAAACGATGACCAGCTCGAAGTCTAAATGCCGGCGGATGAAATGCAGGTTGCGCAGCACGCCCGGCAAGAACTCCAGCTGCTCGAGCGTATTCACTTGGAATGTTACCGACGGCTCCACTATCAGCGTCCCGTCGCGGTCTATAAACAATGCTCTTTTTTTCATTCTTCTCTATTTGCTTGCGCGAGTTGCTCCATGACAACCCACAGTTTGTCGTTTTGAGGTACCGGCGCTTCTATGCAGACATCCTGCCGCGACACCGGATGCACGAAACGTATGCTCCGCGCATGCAGCGAAATGCCGCCATCGGGATTGCTGCGCTCGTAGCCGTATTTCAAGTCGCCGCGAATGGGGCAGCCGATATGCGCCAACTGGCATCGAATCTGGTGATGCCGGCCGGTTTCCAAATGGATTTCCAGCAAGGCGTAACGCTCCGACACCGCAACCGTCCTGTAATCCAGTACGGCTTTTTTCGCCCCCGGCCGGTCGGGATGGCAAACATAACTTTTGTTCTGCTGCTCGTTCCTGCACAGGTAATTTTCCAAATGCCCTTCGGGCGGATGCGGCTGCCGCTTCACAATGGCCCAATAGGTCTTTTGTATCGCGCCGTGTGTCCGGAACAGGTCATTCAGGCGCACCAAGGCCTTGCCGGTACGTGCAAACAGCACGACTCCGCTCGTAGGGCGGTCGAGGCGGTGCGTCACACCCAGAAAGACAGCGCCCGGCTTGGCGTATTTTGCCTTGATGTAAGCCTTGACCGTCTCGGACAGGGGCGTGTCGCCGGTTTTGTCGGCCTGCACAATCTCCGAGCAAGTCTTGTTCACGGCTATGATATGGTTGTCTTCGTACAGTACAGTCATGTCGTCCGTTATTGGGAACGTTGCCGGATAACTTCATACATCAGAACGCCCGCCGATACCGACACGTTCAGCGATGCAATGGTTCCGAACATGGGAATCCGAACCTGTTCGTGGCACAGGCGCAGGTTTTCGGGCGCGATGCCCGTATCTTCGGCACCCATGACCAAGGCCAGCGGGCCGGTCAGGTTGCATTGCGTGTAGGGTTGCGCGGCTTTCTCGGTAGCGGCCACTATTTTCAGGCCGGAATTGGCCAGGAACTCCAGACTGTGGGTCAGGTTCTCCGTCCGGCAGACGGGGATGGTGTGCAACGCCCCCGCCGATGTCTTGACCGCATCGGCATTCACGGCCGCGCCGCCCCGCGCCGGGATGAGCATGGCATCTGCGCCGGCACACTCGCACGTGCGGGCAATGGCGCCAAAGTTACGCACGTCCGTAATGCCGTCGAGCACGACCACGAAAGGCACGCGCCCGGCCTCGTAGAGTGCGGGAACGATATCCTCGATGCGTTGGAAGGTGATTGGGGCGATGAACGCTATCGCGCCCTGGTGGTTCTTGTCCGTGAAACGGTTCAGTTTTTCCTGCGGCACACGCTGCACAGGCACCGTCGAGCCCTGCAACTTGGCATACAGCTGCCGCGCAAGGTCGCTGCCCAAGTCGCGGCGGAGCAGGATCTTGTCTATCTCGCGCCCCGCGTCAATGGCTTCCATAATGGCGCGGATGCCGAAGATCATGTCCTTTTCGGGCAGGCGGCGGGTCTGCGTGGAATAATCCTTTTTCGGCAGCGGCTTTCCGTGTCGCTCCGAAGGCAAGCGGTCGTTTCGTCGTTTAAATCCTTCCATAGTGTATTGTTGTACCTTTCCGTTTCCGGGCGTGGCTGCCCTGCGTTTTGGTGCGTCGCGCAACGCCGGTTTGCCGGCACCCGTTCCGCCACGGTCTGTCTGTTCGTCAAGGTCG
>CAYUYS010000143.1:0-4669 GCA_964449415.1 uncultured Paludibacteraceae bacterium
CCGCGTATCTGTATGCTCGTGCCCGAACCTGCCGCACCGCTGTTGCTGGTCAGTTGCAGGCCCGCGGCGCGCCCTTGCAGCATCTGGTCCATGGTGGCGGCACTCGTCTGTTCCATGTCGTCTGCCCTGACCGACACCACCGAGCCGGTAATGTCGCTGCGCTTCATTGTGCCGTAGCCTATGGCCACTACTTCGTTGAGCACATGCGAGTCTTCTTCGAGCAGCACCTGCATGTTCGCCGATGCCTTCACCTCTTTTGTCGTGTAGCCGATGTAGCTGAAGACAAGCATCTTCCCCTCGGGCACCTGAATCTTGAAACGCCCGTCGATGTCGGTCACTGTACCTACGCTGCTACCCTTTAGCAGCACGTTGCAGCCAATGAGGGGGTCGCCGTTGCTGTCGGTCACGATACCGCCGGCGGTGATCATGTCCTGCGCCCACATCGTCAAAGGCAGCAGTGCCACGACAGGCAACAGCAAGCATCTGATAATCCTTTGTTTCATACGCGTGTGTTTGTTTTTAAGGTCAGTAAATAATTTTGTTGCAAAAACGCCGAAGACGCTCTGTCCGTCGGCGGAGGCAAAGTTACAACGAGTCGCGCCATACCGCTCAATGATAGCATTGCATGGCGCGAATCATTTGTTACGCAAAGATTACCTGATGTTTCAAAAACATTCGGATTTGTTGCATCAGCCTTTTTCTCCGCCCTTTGAGGCGTGTTTTGCCATATACTCGGACGGTGTGACCCCAAAATACTTCTTGAATGCGGCGGAGAAATGGTTAGGGTTGACCATGCCCACGGCATACGTCACCTGCGACACGGTGTTGTCGCCCTGCTCGAGGAACTTGGCCGCCTGCTGCATGCGCAGGTTGCGTATGAACTCTCCCACGGTTATTCCCGTCATCTCCTTGACGCGGCGGTGCAGCTGCACGCGGCTGAGCCCCACCTCTGCCGCCAGTGCCTCCACGTTGAAGCTGCTGTCGGACAGATGGTCGTTGACCGCCTTCATTATTTTCTCCATCAGCTGCTCGTCGTTGCCTTTCAGCTCTATGGATTTCAGGGTGTCCTTCTGTTCCTGTACGCCGGAGAACTTCCCCTTTACCCGCTGGCGGTTGGCTATGAGCGAAGCCACGACGGCACACAGTTCTTCCTGGTCGAAGGGTTTGTCTATGTAGGCATCGGCACCGTGGTCCAAACCCTCCACGTGCGACGCATGCTCCACCCTCGTGGTGAGCAGTACGACGGGTATGTGACTGGTCTTGGTGTTGTTCTTCAGGCGGCGCAGCAAGGCAAAGCCGTCCATCTTGGGCATCATCACGTCGCTGACCACAAGGTCGGGCAGTGTGTCGGTAACGCCCTCGAGGGCTTCCAGTCCGTTGGTGTAGGTGTCTACGTGGTATTCCCGCTCCAGTTCGGTCTTGAGGAAGTTGCGTATGTACTCGTCGTCGTCCGCTACGGCCACCCTGTAGCCCGTGGTGCGGCGGGTACGCCTTGGCTTGGCGGGATCCTCGGCGGGCGGCAGTTCTTTCCGTTGCGCCCTGTTGGCAAAGAAGGAGGCATCCACCAGGCTGCCCTTGGGCAGGTGGGACGCACCCTGCGGCAAGGTGACGGTGAACTGCGACCCCTGCACGCCGTCGGTGCGGTTGCGCGCCTCTATGCTTCCTCCGTGCAGCTTTACCAGCTTGGATGTCAGGTTGAGGCCTATACCGAAGCCCAACTGTCCCGACTCGGTGTGTGCGGAGATCTGGTAGAAGCGGTCGAACACGTGCTTGAGGCGCTTCTCGTCGATGCCGCGGCCCGTGTCGGTGACTTGCAGGCGCAGCTTGTCCGCCGCAAGGCCCAGCTCCACGATGATTGTTCCGCCGTCGGAGGTGTACTTCAGGGCGTTGGAGATGAGGTTGTCTACCACCTTGTCGAAGTTGTTGCGGTCGACGTAGGCTTTTACCTCACCATGGGCGATGAAGCTCAGGTTCATCCCGCGGCGCGCCGCCTCGTAGTCGTAGTCATGAACCAGGTCGCCCACAAAGCGCACCATGTCGGTTTCCGCAAAGTGCAGCTTCATCTGTCCCTTCTCTATGCGACGGATGCTCAGTATCTGGTTGACCAGCTGCAGCATGCGGTCGGTGCTGCGCTTCATGTTGAGCAGGGCGCGGTTGGTGTCGGGGTCGTATTGGTTGCGCAGGAGCATATCGAGCGGGCTCTTGATGAGCGTGAGGGGGGAACGCATCTCGTGGCCGACATCTATGAGAAACCGAATCTCCGACTCGTTGTTGTCGGCCTGCTGTTTGCGCTTGTAGGCCGTAAGTGACAGGGCCGCCACCGCCAGAACGGCCAGAGCGTACAGCGTGAACACCCACCAGGAGAGCCACCAGGGCGGCCGGATGTGTATGGCAATGGACTTGACGGCGGAGGTTTCGCCCCCGTCGCAGGCCCTGACCAGCAGCGTGTGGTGTCCGGGCGAGAGATGGGTCAGGGTAATCTCGCTGATGCCGGGACGCGTGGAGTGCCACACCCCGTCCTGCTCGGCAGTGAAGCTGTACTCGTAGTACAAGTTGTTGGATTCCCGAAAGTCCATCGTAGAGAAGCGAAGGGTAAAGGTGTTGTCGCGGTAGCCGAAGCGAACCACATCATCCGGCATGAGCACCTGACGGCCCATAAGGTACACGCCGGTAAGGGTTACGCCGCGCGGGAAGCCCACCGACGACACCTCCGAAGGCATGAAGAAGGTAAGTCCCCGCTCATTGCCGAAATAGACCAACCCGGAGGGCGACATGCCGTACACCGAACGCAGGTAGTTGTCTTCCTCAATGCCGTTGCCTTGGTAGAAGGCTGCGATGCGTCCCGTCTGCTTGTCGAGGCGGCAGAGGCCGCGCAGGGTGCTTACCCAGAGCTTGCCCGCACCGTCGTCGACAATGCCGCACACTATGTCGGCAGAGAGGCCGTCGGACTTGGTGTAGCAGGTCGACGTTTGCCCGGCCACGTCATAACAGAACAGGCCGCGGTTCGTGCCCAACCACATCAGGCCGTCGCTGCCCTCTGCTATGGCGTACACCACGGCGGAGCGCAGCACGGAGTCCGTCCGCAGGCGGAGGAGGGTGTCGCGGGCGGTGTCGTACACATCAAAGCCGTAGTAATGCCCCAGCCAGAGCAGTCCGCGCGAGTCTACCTTGAGTGCATTCAGGTAGGCGTTGTGCAGGGAGAGTTTGCCGCCGCACAGGGGGCGCACTTCCCGCGCATCGGGGGTGAGGGAGTAGAGGCCCCGACTGAAGGTGGCTATGTAGATGTTTCCCTGCCGGTCTTGCGCCAGGCCCGTAACGGGTATGCCTATTTGCCCGAGGGCTTCCACCCACTCCACCCGCCCCGATGGCGTATGGAGCACGCCCACGCCGCGGTTGTAGTTCGTGCCCAAGAGCATTCGCCCCTCGCCCAGAGGCATCAGGCTCCGAATACCCACGCCGTGCATCCACCGACCGCACACCTCCCCGCCGGGCGTTACTTCGAATATGCCGTTCCCTTCCTGACAGAGGAGCAGGTTGCCGTTCTCCAAAGCCGACACGGCCAAGAGGTTGCGTCCGTTGCTCCCGGCGAGGCGGTCTGTGGCGATGTAGTTAAACGGCTGTTGCCGCTGCGAGACGAAGAGCACGCCGCTGCGGTGGAAGCCTATCCAGGCGTTGCCGTCTTTGTCCTCACAAAAAGCCCACACATTGGTGCCGGGCGTTTCGGGGCTGTCGTTGCGCCGGTAGGCGGGCACTGCTGTGGCCCGCTCCGGGTCTACCCGCCAAAGCCCTTGCCGGTCGGTGCCGAGGAGCATGTCCCCACGGCTGTTGCCAAAGGTGCGCACTACCGACGCACCGGGCATACCGCACAGAACGCGCAGGCTGTCCGCAAGCGCATCGTACACAAACACCCCTTCGGCATTGGTGGCTACGGCGATCTGTCCGTCCCGCCCCTCCATAACGCCGGAGATGCGCCCGGCGTAGGGCCCGCGGGCGAAGTACTGCCTCAGTTCCCCGCTCTGCGTGTGGTACATGTACAGCCCCTCGTCGGCGGTGCTTATCCAGAGGCGCCCGTGGCTGTCCAGTTTCATCGTCTTACCCGTCACCCGCCCCAGCTTGCGGTTGATCTCCTCCACCGGCCGCAGGGTCATAGCCTGTTTGTCCACCCGCAGGATGCCCTCTCCCGAAGACAGGATCCAGACCTCCCCCGCGGGGGTTTTGAGCATGCTCTTAAAGGCCTTTACGCAGTCGTCGGGCACATCGACGTTGTGGAAGCGGTTGTCGGCCGGCGAATACAGCTGCAGGAACGACATGCCGGCCACCCAGAGCCGGTCGCCGTCGGGCAGGAGGAGCTTCACGTCGTTCTTGGCCAGACCCTCCTCTTCGCCGGCGTAGTATTGGGTGAAGTGCACGCCGTCGAATCGGTTCAGGCCGTACTCCGTAGCCATCCAGATATACCCGCGGCTGTCTTGGCAGATGTCCTCTATGAGGTTGGACGACAGGCTCTCCGTGCCGTACAGGCGCTGGTAGGTGGCTGCGTGGGTCAGGGTGGCCGCCAGGAGCAGGAGCGATGCCGGCAGGAGGCGGCCCGGGCGTAGGAGCGAGGTGTTCATAAGGTATCGGTAAAGCATTTGCAGCTGCAAAAGTAGCAAAAATATTGAAACCCCTGCGC
>CAYUYS010000144.1:0-4669 GCA_964449415.1 uncultured Paludibacteraceae bacterium
TAATTCAACCAACCAATAAGCGTATGATGGATGCTGTAATCATAGTGGCGGGCGGCGCGGGCAGCCGTATGCAAAGCGATGTGCCCAAGCAGTTTCTGCCTCTCGCCGGCAAGCCGGTGCTCATGCACACGCTGGAGGCCTTCCATGCCTTCCGCCGCGATTTGCAAATCATTCTGGTACTGCCCGCCGGGCAAATGAACTATTGGCAGGAGCTGTGCCACGCCCGCCCGGGTTTTGCCGTGCCGCACCGCCTTGTGGCCGGTGGCGAAACGCGCTTCCACTCCGTCCGCTGCGGACTTGCCGGCGCCTCGGGCAGGCTCACGGCCGTGCACGATGGCGTGCGTCCCCTCGTGAGCAGTGATACCTTGGAGCGGTGTTTCCGCGCGGCAGCCCGGTGGGGTGCGGCCGTTCCCGTCGTGGAGCCGGTGGACAGCATGCGTTGCCTGGAGGAAGGCGGCAGTCGCGCTGTGGATCGCAGTGCCTACCGCCTTGTCCAGACCCCGCAGGTGTTCCGGACGTCCCTGCTCAAGGAGGCTTATTTGCAGGCATACACTTCCCGCTTCACCGACGACGCATCGGTGGTGGAAGCCATGGGGCACACCATTCACTTGGTGGAGGGCAACCGGGAGAACCTGAAGCTGACCACGCCGTTCGATATGATGGTGGCGGAAGCCTTGTTGGCGGAAAGGCGGCATCCGTAGAAACACCGCGCTGCGGCCTTTGCCTGTGGTAAGCGGCGACAAACAAAAAGCATTGGAATCAACCTCCAATGCTTTTGTGTCTATGCAGCCGAAACGGCTTGTCCGCGATGCGTCTTATTCCTTTTCTGTTTCCGCTTCCTCTATTCCGAGCAGTTCCACCTCAAAGATAAGCGCGGAGTAGGGTTGTATGCCGCTGTTGCCGCGTTCGCCGTAGGCCAGCTGATAGGGGATGTAGAGTTTCCATTTGGAGCCGACGGGCATCAGTTGCAGGGCTTCCGTCCAGCCGGCGATTACTCCGTTTACGCCGAATGTAGCCGGTTCGCCGCGGTCAACGGAGCTGTCGAACACCGTACCGTCAACCAGCGTGCCGTGGTAGTGCACTTTCACCCTGTCGGTGTCAGTGGGTTTCGGGCCTGTGCCTTCCTCAAGAATTTCATACTGCAGGCCGCTTTCGGTTGTGGTCACCTCTTCGCGCAGCGCGTTTGCGGCAAGGAATTGTTCGCCTGCTTCCTTGTTGGGGCCAAACTGGCGGGCCGTCATGGTGGTTTGCAGATAGGTTTGTGCTTCTATGCCGGTCATTTGGCCTTCATAGCCGAGCAGTCCGTTCAGCAAGCCTTGTTTTATCAGTTCAAAGTCGAGCGTCAGCGTGGAGTCGCCCATCAATCCTTGCTCTGCCTGCATTTTCAGGGTTTGCCCTATTTGCGTGCCCAGTCCTTGCAGTTGCGGGTTTTGGGCCGGTTTCTCTTTGAGGCCGGCCTGTATGCCTTTGAGCAGTTGTTGCAGTTTTTCGCCGGTGGTGTCGTTGGCCAGATAGTACTGGTATATTTCCATTCCGTTGCTGTATCCGAAGGTGTAGTTCAGGCTGTCGGTCTGGTTGGTGAGTTTGACGTTTTTCGGCTTGCTGGGAGTGCAGGCGCTCATTGCGAACGCTGCAGCCATAACGATTAATACATGTACGTGCTTCATTTTCGTATAGTGTTTTGATGTTTACTCGTTTATTAGTTTGCGTT
Organism: uncultured Paludibacteraceae bacterium; assembly: GCA_964449415.1. Lineage (GTDB taxonomy): Bacteria > Bacteroidota > Bacteroidia > Bacteroidales > Paludibacteraceae > CALUNA01. The sequence goes on from CAYUYS010000144.1 coordinate 1,712, forward strand.
GTCTGTGTTGGCAGGCTTCGGGCTGCGTAGTTCCTGTAGGGTTCTCTGGAAATAGTCGCGTGCCTCGTCGTGCGACATGCCTTCCGTGTAATTGTTCAGTCCGTTGATCAGGCCTTGCAAGGCTACTTTCTTGTTGTAGGTCAGTGTCGTGTCTCCAATCAGGCCGTTTTCTTCCTGATGTTTGAAGAATTTACCGATGTTCTTGCCCAGTTCGAACAGTTCGTCGCTCTCGGTGTCGCTCTCGGCGGCTTCTTTCGCTTTGTACGATTTGTTCAGCGCGTCCATAAACTCCCGGACGGCGGCATCGGTGGTGTCGTTCCGGAGGTAGAAGTTCTTGATGTTTGCGCCGTTCGCCAGGCCGAGGCAGTAGTTCAGGCTGTCGTTCACGTCGTTCAGTTGAACGGTTTTAGCTTCGTATTTAGAACACGAGGCCAACACGGCAACAGTGCCGATGAAAAGGAAGATTCTTGCTTTTTTCATTGGTTCAATCATTTATTGTTATTCAAAATCGATGAGTTCTATGGTGAAAACCAGCGTGGCGTAAGGCGGTATGCTGCTCACGCCGCGTTCGCCGTAGCCCAACTGGTAAGGGATGTAGAATTTGTATTTCGCACCCTTCGACATGAGTTGTACGCCTTCCGTCCAGCCTTGTATGACGTATCCCAAGCCGAGAGTGATGGGCTCGCTGCTGTTGTACGAGCTGTCGAACACGGTGCCGTCGATCAATGTCCCTTCGTAGTGCACGGTAACCAGGCTATTGGCTGTCGGCTTCGGGCCATCGGCCGGCGTGAGTATTTCGTATTGCAGTCCGCTGGGTAGCGTGGTCACTTCGGCGCGTTGTCCGTTCTCGGCCAGAAACTGCTCATTCTCGCTGCGCAGGGCCTGTGCTTCGGCTTCTTGCATTTCCATGACGTAGCTGCGGAAATAGCTTTGCGCAAACTCTTTGTCCATCAACACGGCCGTGTCTTCGGTCAGGATAGCGCCGAAGCCTTTGAGCACTTGTTCCAGATTGATTTTCCCTCCCGGAATGTCCTTGATGCTTTCCACAAGGTTCGTTCCCAACTCGATGCCGAAGGCATAACTCATGGAATCCACGCGATTGGACAGGACGGGTTGCACGGTTTCGGCCTTTGCCTTTTTGGGTGGCTTGGCTTGTGTGGCAAACACCAGGCTGCAGCCACAGAGCAGCAATGCGATTTTTCTCATAACTATATTCAGTTGTTGTGTAATCAGACAATGTCCAGCAGTTCGACCTCAAAAATCAGCGTGGCATGCGGCGGGATGGACTGCCCTGCGCCGCGTGCGCCATAGCCCAGCTCGCTCGGAATGAACAGTTTCCATTTGGCGCCCACGCCCATGAGCTGCAATGCTTCCACCCAGCCGGCAATGACTTGCGTAACGCCGAAGGTGGCGGGTTCGCCGCGGCGCACGGAGCTGTCGAACACCGTGCCGTCGAGGAGCGTGCCTTCGTAGTGCACCCTCACCGTGTCGGAGGCGGTCGGTTTCGGGCCGTTGCCGGCGGTTATGATTTCGTATTGCAGGCCGCTGGGCAGCGTGGTCACTTCCGGGCGTTGTGCATTCTCGGCCAGAAACTTTCTGCCGGCCTCTATGCTCTGTGCGTTGGCCTTGGCCTGCTGTTCCTGAAAGAATTTCTGTAAAATGGCTTGCGCTTCCTGGAGGCTGATTTCCGGCCGGTTGTGTTCCAGCGCGTCTTTTATGCCTTGAGCCAATTTGTTGTAGTCGAGTGAGGTAAGTTTACTCTCCGAAAGGTTGTTGCCTATGCTTAATCCCAAGGCATAACTTATTTTTTCCATGAATGTGTGATGGGTTTTGTTAAATTGCCGCAAAGGTAGTTATTATCACCGGTTTCTCAATCGTTTGTTGTGCTAATTTATGTAAAGGCACGGCCTGCGCGCTTGGGTGGGTCATAAATTGCGGAGGACGCGCTCGATAACGGCATGTTCAAAGCCCCTGCTTTGTGCAAAACGGTACAATTTGCCCTGTTTCTCGTACTCGCAACGGTATTTGATGTGCGGCAGTTTGCTCTGCAGGAGGCTGGCGAGCATTTCATCGTACTCGCCTTCGTCTATGCTGCCGAGTGCTGCTGCAATATCCGCTTCCTGCAGGTGCTTGTCGCGCAGGCTGAAGGCTATTTTTACCTTGCCCCATTTGGCATGGCGGAATTTGTCGGCCACGTAAGCCCGGCAGAACCGCTTCTCGTCAATAAAACCATCGGCTTCGAGCCGCTCGATGATTTCTTCCTGCATTTCTTTCGGAGCGTGCCACGCTGTTAGCTTGGTGCGCACCTCCGTTTTGCAATGTTCCGCCGCGGAGCAGTAGGATGCGGCTTTGTGCAGCAGTTCTTCAAAGGTATATGCTTTCATGAGGATGCCGTTAATATGCGGTTTATGGTTTGGTTCGCCCGGCGCGTATCATCCGTTCGTTGCCGTACATGTCGCGCCGGCGTTCCACGTACGGGAAACGTTCCTTTTGCAGCAATTCCGCCAGTTCGTTGCCGTAGGCCCGGTTGATTTCCAGAAACAGCGAGCCGTCCGGCTGCAGATGTTGTTGCGCAAAGGCGATAATGGCTTTGTAGAAACGCAGCGGATCGTCGTCGGGCACAAACAGGGCCGTGTGCGGTTCGTGCTCGAGCACGTGCTGTGCCATGCCTTGCTTTTCCGATTCGCAGACGTAGGGCGGATTGCTGACGATTATGTCCCAGACGGGCAACTGTTCGGATGGCCCGCGCAGCATGTCGTATTGGAAAAAATCTATGTCCGCCTGATGTCTTTCCGCATTGCGGCGCGCGACGGTCAGAGCCTCTGCCGAAATGTCGAGGGCGGAGATATGCCAGCCGGGATGTTGCCGCTTCAGGCAGATGGGAATGCAGCCGCTGCCGGTTCCGATGTCCAGAACGGACAGTTCCGGCCTGCTGCTTTCGTTGAGCCAGGCCACCAG
>CAYUYS010000145.1:0-4655 GCA_964449415.1 uncultured Paludibacteraceae bacterium
TTATGTTATCAAAAATAAATTTTCCGTTGCCCGCGTCACTGCGGTATAGCACCATCGGTAATAGTCCGGCCCTAACAGGTCTTCGGTAAGTTGCCCTTGGTCCACAAACACACGCTTCCACTGGCCGCCCTGTGCCTTGTGGCAGGTAACGGCATAGGCAAACTTGACCTGCAGGGCGTTGTAATACGGACTTTCCATAATCGTTTTTGCCAACTGCTTGCGATTGCTTATTTCCGGATAATCCTGGGCTATTCGCTGAAACAACAGATTGGTAAGTTCATAATTCTTGTTCGGGTTTTCCGTATACATGCTGTCTAACAAAATCATCGCATCTATTTCCCAATCGTAGTCCATCGAGCGCAAGGTCAATTCCACGAAACGCATGCCGTATAGCTCGCGGTACTTGCGGACGCGCACAATTTCCAGCATATCGCCATTGGCCAGGAAATCAAGGCCTTCGTAGGGTTTTGTCCAGAAATAATTGTTTCGGGTAATCATAAGCATATCGCCGTTGCTCAATTCGTCCTCTTTCCACAAAACACGCATGCGGATGGCCCGATTATACAAGTTCGCGCGCTTGTTGGAGCGTGTCACGACCAAGGTGTTTTCCACACCGACCTCATCGTATGCCCGCTGCAACTCATCCAGCACATTTTCTCCCGAAAGCACGATTATGTCCCGGAATCCTTCCGTCCGGAGTTCGGGAACGCGGGACACATCATTATCCGCTATCTGCCGCCTCAGTTGGGTGGCATTAAACAAAATCCCGCTTTCAAGTGCCTGCCGGGCCACTTGCGTCAGTTCGTATTCCGTAACGTTGAGCCCATAAGCAGACAAATAATCCGCATCCAAGGCCGGACTGTGCGCCTGTTTGACGGGCGGCAACTGGGCAGTATCGCCCAACAACAGCAACGCGCATGCGCGGCCTCCGTACACAAAACGGACCAGATCATCCAGCAAACGGCCTGTTCCGAAAAACGCGCTGTCTGCCGTCTGATTCGAAATCATGGATGCCTCATCCACAATGAACAGCGTGTTGGTGTGCAGGTTGTCGTTCAGGGCAAACTGCGCCACATCCAACGCACGCTGGCGATATATCTTTTTGTGAATGGTATAGGCCGGTGATTCGGCATAGCCGGAAAGGACTTTGGCCGCACGCCCGGTTGGCGCCAGCAATACCGTTTTTTGTTGCAAGTCGGCCATGGCTTTGACCAGGGCAGCCACAACACTGGTTTTGCCGGTGCCGGCATAACCTTTCAGCAAAAACAACTTGGCCGTATCAGCCTCGAGCAGGAACGAAGCCAAACGATCTATCAGCTGCCGTTGTTCATCGTTGGGAACAAACGGCAACCGGGCCGTAATGCGGGAAACTATAAACTGCCGGAGCACCTTGATTCTGTTATGATTAAAAATCGGAAAAGGCAGTACAAACGCATTGGTTCATACTGCCTCCCCGGAGGAAAAGTCATTGTGCAAACTCCATTAAATACGCCTTGATGAACGCATCTATGTCGCCATCCATCACGGCATTGACATTGGAAGTCTGGTAATTTGTCCGGTGATCTTTCACGCGGCGGTCGTCGAAGACATAGCTCCGTATTTGCGAGCCCCATTCTATTTTTTTCTTGCCGGCTTCTATGCGGGCTGTTTCCTGCCGCCTTTTTTCAAGTTCCAGCTCATACAGCTGCGAGCGCAACAGGCGCAACGCATTTTCGCGGTTTTTAGGCTGGTCGCGGGTTTCCGTGTTTTCTATCACGATTTCATCGGGTTGTTCCGTAACCGGATTCGTAAACTTGTAATGCAACCTCACGCCCGACTCCACTTTGTTCACGTTCTGCCCGCCGGCACCGCTGGAGCGGAAGGTATCCCAGCTCAGATTTGCCGGATTGATTTCTATTTCAATCGTATCATCCACGAGGGGCACGACGAAGACCGATGTAAATGATGTCATGCGTTTCCCTTGCGCGTTGAACGGACTGACACGCACCAGACGGTGCACGCCATTTTCGCTTTTCAGGTAGCCGTAAGCCAGATCGCCTTCAATTTTTATCGTGACGGTCTTTATGCCGGCCTCGTCGCCTTCCTGATAATTGGCAATTTCCCATTTATAACCTTTGCGTTCGCACCAGCGCTGATACATGCGAAACAACATTTCGGCCCAATCTTGCGCCTCTGTTCCGCCGGCACCGGCCACTATTTTCAGGACAGCTCCCAATTGGTCTTCCGGTTTGGAAAGCATGTTTTTCATTTCCAGTGCTTCCACATCCTGCAAAGCCCTGCCATAAGCCGCATCGACTTCCTCTTCGCTTACAGCCTCATCCTTGTGGAAATCGTACGCGAGTTGCAGTTCTTCCAAGGCCGCCGCAACCGCTTCGTAACCGATAATCCAATTTTTCAGTTCCTTCACCTTGCGCATCTGCTTCTCGGCGGCTTTGGCATCGTCCCAAAAACCCGGCACCTGCGTACGCAACTCCTCTTCTTCTACCTGGATACGTTTCCGGTCGATGTCAAAGATACCTCCTCAACGCCGACCCGCGTTCCAACAAATTCTTCAGTTGGTCTATCGTTATCATGTTAACAAATTTATTTTTTACAAATCTCTGTCCGTTTGTACACAGAACCCGTGTACCGGCCACCGTTTTTTTGCGGGTGCAAATTTACAAAAAATGCACAATCCGCAAAGTTGTCTGTATCAATTATTTTTTATACCTTTGCGCCCGCTTTTCGGAGCATCAGTTAACTTTTTTTGTCTAACCTCGCGGGGCAATTTTGCATTGTTCTGCATAAAACCAAAATTCCTGTTTTATGGAAGAAAACAAAGAAAACATCGTTGAAGATGTAAAAACGCCTGTGGAAAACACAGCCAAACAAGCACCGGCCGCTCCGGCTGAATTTGACTGGGATGCCTACGAAAAAGGTGATGACATCAGCACACAGTCAAGAGAAGAACTCACCCAAAAGTATGACCGGACCTTGAATGCCATCAAGGACAAGGAAGTTGTTGAAGGAACCGTCATTTCCATCAGCAAACGTGAAGTAGTGGTAAATGTCGGCTACAAATCGGATGGTATCGTTCCGATGAGCGAGTTCCGTTACAATCCCGACCTGAAGGTAGGCGACAAGGTGGAAGTATATATCGAAAGTCAGGAAGACAAGAAAGGACAGTTGATCCTGTCACACAAACAGGCCCGTGCGGCCCGCTCGTGGGAGCGTGTAACCCAGGCCCTTGAGAACGAAGAAGTTGTAACCGGATTCATAAAATGCCGTACCAAAGGCGGTATGATTGTGGACATCTTCGGTATTGAAGCATTCCTGCCCGGTTCGCAAATTGACGTCAAACTGATTCGTGACTACGATGTCTTTGTCGGGAAAACGATGGAGTTCCGTGTGGTAAAAATCAATCACGAATACAGAAATGTGGTCGTTTCGCACAAAGCACTCATCGAAGCCGAAATCGAACAGCAAAAACGCGAAATCATCAGCCGCCTGCAGAAAGGCCAGGTTTTGGAAGGAACTGTCAAGAACATCACTTCCTACGGCGTATTCATCGATCTCGGCGGCGTAGACGGTCTGATTCATATCACCGACCTGAGCTGGGGACGAATTTCGCATCCGGAAGAAATTGTGTCCTTAGACCAGAAACTGAACGTTGTTATTCTGGACTTCGACAACGAAAAGAAACGGATTGCATTAGGCCTGAAGCAACTCTCTCCGCACCCATGGGATGCGCTGGATCCGAACCTGGCTGTGGGTGACAGAATCAAGGGAAAAGTGGTTGTGATGGCTGATTACGGTGCATTCGTGGAGGTTGCGCCCGGCGTGGAAGGTCTGATACACGTATCGGAAATGAGCTGGAGCCAGCACTTGCGTTCCGCACAAGATTTCCTGAAAGTAGGCGACGAAGTAGAGGCCGTTATCCTGACCCTTGACCGGGATGAGCGCAAAATGTCGTTGGGAATCAAACAACTCAAACCGGATCCGTGGGAAAACGTTGAAACGAAATATGCCGTTGGTACACAACACAAGGCCAGAGTGCGCAACTTTACCAACTTCGGTGTGTTTGTGGAAATAGAAGAAGGCGTTGATGGCCTGATCCACATTTCCGATCTGAGTTGGACCAAGAAAATCAAACATCCGTCCGAATTTACCCAGATAGGTGCCGAGATTGATGTCCAGGTTTTGGAAATAGACAAAGAAAACCGTCGTTTGAGCTTGGGCCACAAACAATTGGAAGAAAACCCCTGGGATGCTTTGGAAGGCACATTCGGCGTTGACACGGTGCACGAAGGAACCATAGCCGAAATAAGCGAAAAAGGCGCTGTTGTGGTATTGCCCTACGGCGTTGAAGGATTCTGCACAACCAAGCAACTGACCAAAGAAGACGGCACGCATGCCAAAGTTGATGAGAAATTGCTCTTCAAAGTAATTGAATTCAACAAATACGCCAAACGCATTGCCCTTTCGCATGTACGCACATACGAAGACAAGACCGAAGGCAAGGAAAAAGGCCGCCGTGCCAAGAAAGAACCTGTTTTAGTGCAGGCTCCGATGGAAAAAACCACCTTGGGTGACTTGGATGCTTTGTCCAGCCTGAAAGAACAGATGGACGCTGCCGCTCTGGAAAAGTTAGCCGCCAAGGCAGAAGCAACCAAAGC
>CAYUYS010000146.1:0-4645 GCA_964449415.1 uncultured Paludibacteraceae bacterium
CCCGGCGCTTGTTTTGGCAGGCTTGTGGCATAAAAAAACGGACACCCCAAGTTCCGTATAAAACTCCTGATGTCCGTTCTTCCTATTGAGGTACCTAGCAGATTCGAACCGCTGTACTTGGTTTTGCAGACCAATGCCTAACCACTCGGCCAAGGTACCCTTTGGGCTTTTGCGGGTGCAAAGATAATTTCTTTTTTGCATTAAAACAAACGAAAATGAAAAAACACGATTTTTTCTGTCGGATAAATTGTAATTTTGCGTCTGCAAATGGAAAATATCTTGCTTCATACCTGTTGTGCGCCTTGCTCGGCAGCCGTTATCGAATGGTTGCTGCAGCACGGCATGCGTCCGACCTTGTTCTATTTCAACCCGAACATTTACCCGCGCGAGGAGTACGAGACACGCAAGTGGGAGTGCGTCCGTTATGCCGGAAAGCTGGGCTTGGATATGCTGGATGGCGATTATGACCATGCCCTCTGGCGGGCGGCGGTGGCCGGACTGGAGGCGGAGCCGGAGCGTGGCAGCCGATGCTTGCAATGCTTCAAGCTGCGCTTGGCAGCCACGGCAGCGGTGGCGCACGACAACGGGTTTGCGCTGTTTGCCACCACGCTGGCTTCGTCGCGCTGGAAAAGCCTGCCGCAAATCACGGAAGCCGGGCAGTGGGCCGCCGCGCGCTTCCCGGACTTGCGCTTTTATGACAAAAACTGGCGCAAGGGCGGTTTGCAGCAACGCCGCAACGAGCTGCTGGCCCTGAACGGCTTTTACAACCAGCCCTATTGCGGCTGCGAGTTCAGTATCCGGCCGGCGGCCGCTCCCCCGGGGCCGATTTCTCAGTCGAAATAGGGGAAAACCCGCCTGTTCAGGGGCGAGAGGAAACGCAACTGCGGTATTTTTTCACCGATGCGTTCGGCCACCGTCAGCTCCGGCCGGGCTGTTTCCATGCGGCTGATTTCGGTCAGACTGTCCGCATCGATGGCAACGAGCATGCCACCTTCCCGGTTTTCCAGTATCACCGTCCAGTCGAACAGGTTGCCTATGATGGTCATGCTTGTGCGGGCCGGCGAGAACGGCGGCAGTTCCACTTGCCGGAATTGGTACGTACCCGCCTCCAGCACCCAGAAGCGTTGTTGGCTGTCCGCTATGAATCCCAACCAGCGCCGGTTGCGAAATTCCGTGACAAACATATATTCGGGAATCAGGCCGTCCGGCATGTCTATTTGGCGGACGTAAGGCCTGCCGAGCACCATTCGGAGATTGTACAAGCGGTGGTTGCTGTCCGTGAGCAGGTAGCCGTTGTCATAATCCTTGCGGGCCGTGCCGTTTCCGGCAACGATTTGGGCCGGAAAGGCAAATCCTTTCCGAAGCAGGGCATCGGTAAACAGCCGGCTTTTGGCCGTGTCGGTGCGGTTGCTTTCCATGTCGATAAATTCCACGCCTTTGCCGGTGAGGCGGAATACATCGGTCGGCATTTCCAAATCGACGCGCCCGGATAGGGACTCCAGCAGCGGGTAGAGCGGAATGCTTGTTTTGTTTACTTCGGCCGGCAAGGTGCGGAACGTGAAGTTTTCGGCCTGTATGATGCGCGGATTGACGGCTTGCCCGAACAGGCTGTCCGGCAGGCGTTCGTCGGCTATCAGCTGCCGGTAATAAAACATGGGCAGGATGCTGTCGAATTGTGCTTCGGTGTATGTGTGGCCGTTTTGGCCGATGTAGGATTTTTGTCCGTCTGCATGCACGATGGAGACAAACTCGCCTGCCACCGAGCTGTATAGCGTAAAGGGTGTGCGGTGCGTCCGGTCGGTGGCAAAATGATACAGCCAGGGCACAATCCAGCCTATCAGCACGCAGATGGTCAAGGTCAGAACGGCTTTAGCCGCAAGCAGTAGTAGGGATGTCTGTTTCATGATGTGTCAGTCTTTTCCTGTTTTAAGTCTTTCCACGGAGATAAACGGCAGCGTGCAGCCCAGCAGCGTGTACACGGCCAGTATGGGCAGGAAGCGGTTGTAGGCCTCCGGCGTGTCGGACAAGAAGAACATGCGCAGCACACATGCGCCTACAAGGCCGTTCAGCACGCGCCGTTTCCAACCGGGTTCTAAGCATACCCATGCGCCGAGCACGTAGGCCGTCAGGCCGGACAGGTACCAGGGCAGGGCCGTAAGCAGGATGCGGCTGACGATTTCCTGCGCAAATATGCTCCGAAGGGCTATCCACAACACCGACAAGTTGAGCAGGAACACGCCGCAGAGCATACACAGCCCGAAGAGCAACATGCTTCCGATGGAATAGAAATGGTTGCACGGCAAATGCAGGGTCAGCTTGATGCGTTTCTGCAGCATTTCGGGAATGAACTGCACCAGCGCGGCGGCGATGCCGAGCAGCAGCGGCATGTAGTGCAGCAGTTGAATGAAGATAGCGTCTTTGGTCAGGGCGGCTTCCCAGAAATGCGCTGCGCCGCGCAGGTTGCACAGCCGGTGCAGGTTCAGCGTTACATACAGGCACAGCAGCAGGCTGAAAACGGCGGAAAGCACGTAAAACCAACGGTTTTTGAGCCACTCCTTGTAGAAAAAAGCGTTCATATTGTTTCTGTTTTGGGGTCAATATTTGCCGGTAAGGCCGATAAAAATATCCTCGAGCGGGACGTGTTGTGCGGAAAAATCGCTATAATCCACGCCGTGTGCCTGCAAAAGGCCTTCTGCCACTTCCGGAAGCAGGAAGCCGCCGGTCTCCACGCGCTTGTGCAGGATGTTCGGATGGTAAAACTCCGGAATATCATCCAGCCGGCAGGGTTGCGACAGGGTGAAGTTGTATTGGTAATAATGCTCAAGCAGGAAGCTGACCGGCTTTTGCAGCAGGATACGGCCGTAGTCCATGATGATGCAGTCGTCGATAAGCCGCTCCATGTCCTGAATGATGTGCGAGGTCAGGAAGACGGTTTTGCCCTTGCTCTTGACGAAGTCGCGCAGATAGTCGATGAACAGCCGCCGGTAGCCGGGGTCGAGGCCGAGCGAGAAATCGTCGAGGATGAGCAGTTCGGGGTCTTGCGCCATAAGCAGCCCGAGCGCCACCTGCGAGCGTTGTCCGCACGACATGCGCGAAATGCGCTGTTTGGGCGCAACCTGCAGCAAGTCCATCAGCTCGTAATAAATCTTGCTTTTCCAATTGGGGTAGAAGCGTGCGTAAAAACGCTCTATTTGCCTAATGTCCATGAAGGTGTATTGCACGTGCCCCTCTATGAGCAGGCCTATGTTGCGGCGCAGCGCCGGATCCATGCACTGCACATCCTGCCCGAAAATGCGGCATTCACCGCTGTGCGGTTTCAGAAAGCCGCTCAGCAGGTTAATGGTAGTGGTCTTGCCCGTGCCGTTTTTGCCGAGCAATCCCAAAATACGCCCTTTGGGGACAGTGAAACTCAAGTCTTCGTATATCAGGCGTTTGCCGTAATAATGCGTCAGGTGTCTACATTCAATCATAATTTGCCTTTTCGTTACAACAGGATGAATAATAGCGGTATGGCTATGCCGACCAGCAGTTCGATGCCGCCCCGGCCCCACAGGCCGTGCTTGCCTTTCAGCATGCAAATGCCGCTCAGGATAATCAGCACGACGGCACCGGCGAACAGGTCGGAGAAGATGGTCCACGCGCGCCCCGGATTGTAGTGCAGCCGGCTCAGCGCGCCCATGAGCGGCCTCCGCCTGACGGACTCGTAGGTGGCTTGGCCGCTGCCGGTATCCACCAGCAGGTTGGAACCGCCTTTCAGGAATACTTTTAGCAAATGTTCTTCCGGGAAATAGTGCTTGGTGTAGTTGTCCGCCTCGCCGAGCGGTTCGAGCAAGGCCGTAATGAACGCGCGGTCTATGCTTTCGCGGGCGGGCAGGGGTTGTGCAATGCGGTAGTGCCGGACTTGGATGTCGTACTGGCTGTTGTAGGAATCCTTGTGGTTAAGCGCGATGCCGGAAACGGCGTACACCAGCAACATACCCGAAAAAAGAAAGGATATGTCGCGGTGCAGCCGTCGGCAGACGATTCGGAATGAGGCCATGTGTTAGGGTGCGATTTGGTAGTCGGTAGCCTCTACATAGTAGAACGACAGATAGGCTTTGCCGGTTTCGGCTTCGTTTTGGGCTATGCGTTGGCGGAAGTTGTCTATGCGCGCTTGCGGCGTGTTGCCGGTTTCTTGGCGCACTTTCTTTTCCGTGTCGCAGCCGGCGGCCGAATTGCCGTGTTCTTCGGCGGTCTGCGCCTCGAGGCGCGCTTCCCATTGTTGCAGGTAGGCCTCGTCAATGCGTTCTTCGCACAGGATGCCCGTTACGGTTACGATGCTGTTTACGCATTCCTGCTTGAAGCTGCCCAGCTTGCCGCTTTCCACGCGGATGGTCTGTGTGTCGTCGCTGCCCATCAGGAAAATCTTGCGGCCGGCATGCTTGCATATATGCGTGCATACGCCTTCCACCGTTACGGTGTCGCCAACCAATTGTTCCGCGCCGGCCAGCAGGTCGTCCACTTGCATGGCGGCGGGGGCTTCGGCTGTTTGCTTGCCGTCGTTTTGTCCGGCTTTGCCGCACGAGGCGGCGAAAATCAGCGCGACCGCTACGGCCACGCTGATGGAAAAGGTTTTCGATACGTTCATTCTGTTCATTGTTTATAA
>CAYUYS010000147.1:0-4642 GCA_964449415.1 uncultured Paludibacteraceae bacterium
AGGCCTGTGGCCCAAGTGCTGCGGCAAGGCGGAGCGGTGCGCTCCGCCTGCTTGGCCCGGCCCGTGCCGGGCCTTGCGCCGCAGGCGTTTGCGCCACCCTTTGTCTAACAAAACAATCCCTACGTATGAAATTCACAATCCCTTTCCTCAAATCAGCCGCTGCCCTTGCAGCCTTCGCGGCCCTGTCAGTGTGCTTCACGTCCTGCAAGGACGACGAGCCCATCGACGACGGCGGCACTACCACCCCGGCACTGACCATCACCGTATCCGATGCCGGCGAGGCAGTGCAGCTGGCAGAAGGCACTACCGTGGGCGTGATAGCCGTGCGCAACGGCACTGCCCTCACGCAGGCTACCGTCACGGCACAAGCCGATGGGCAGCTGGCCAATACCGATTCGCTCACAGCCGTCATGCAAGACGGCGTGGAACTCTGTGCCTACAGTCCGGCAGGCCTGTGGACCACCGACACCTACAGCCGGGCAATCACTTTCAGCGTACCGTCCGACCAGCGCGCCGCGACCGACTACGCCGCCGCCGACCTGATGCTGGCACCGCTTACCGCCGTATCGGATGGCAAGGCCCAACTGGTGCTTAACCACGTGATGGCCCGCGTCGTGATACACATCACCGACGTTACGGGCAACTACGACCTTACCGACCTGACCATGGTGCTTCCCGGACGCTACACCACCGTCACCGCCGACCTCGCGTCAGCCACCGCCACTACCGACACCGGCCTCACCGCCGACCTGACCGCCTACACCCCGAGCAACACCATCTACCGCGCCACCGGAGCCGCCGTAGTCGCCCCGGGCGCAGTGGAGTCGGGCAGCCGGCTGGTGGACGTGACCATAGGCGGCGAAACCTTTGCCTACATCCTGTATGAAAATCTGGAATGGGAGGCCGGCTACGAATACGTTTACACCATGCGCCTCACCGAAGAGGGCCTTACGTCCTACTCCGGCACGGTGAACAGCTGGGACGACAGCGACCTGAGCCTGTCGGGCGAAGCGGAAGAGGCGTTCATTTACGGCGTGGGCGACTACCTCTTGGCAGACGGTTCGTTTGTCAAAGCCAACCGCATCACCGCCTCCGATGCGGCCAATGTGGTGGCCGTGGTGTTCAGCGAGGACGTGAGCGATGCCGACGCATCCGCCGGCTATAACGCTTACGCCATGGGCGTGGAGCGCCTCACGGGCGTGGTGCTGGGCTTCACCGATGCCGTGAGCGAGAGCATCACCGACTGGCCATCGGCCTTAGCCGACCTCGACGGACGGCTGAAAACGGCTGCCATGCAGGCAAGCGATGCCTACCAAGCCATAGCAGACAAGTCGAACACGGCATTCGAGGCCCTTAGCAGCTACACGTCGAGCTATCCGGTAAGCGCAAGCACGAGCGGATGGTTCGTGCCCTCCATAGGCCAGCTCCTGCAGATACTCAACCACCTCGGGCAGGCCGGCCTGACGGAAGACACCGAAGTATCCATCAGCACCAACAACAGCTCCATCTTCACCTCGGACGACCTGACGGTGTTGGAGAGCCTCAACGCTCCGCTGACGGCCATCGGCCTGAGCGAGCTCTTCCCCGTAAGCGAGTCGGTGATCTACCTTAGCTCGAGCGAGTACAACGTCGACTCCTACACCAACTTCTGGTGTGTGCAAACCACCGGGACTACCTGGGGCTTTGGCAAGAACGCGCAGAGAGGCAGCACGTCGGGGCGCAGCCTCGTGCCCTGCGTCGCCGTCACACTGCCCGATATGGAGTAGTTACCCTTTCGCCGGGCGGCTGCCGCCCGGCTTGGCCAAGGGGGATGTGATCAGGAAGTCACGTCCCCCTTTTCCTTGCCTTGTGTGGTTGTTTCGGAATAGCGGTTGTCGGCGGACTATATTTCGCGTATGTTGCCGTCCTCTACGCGAAACATTTTGGACGATTGCGGGATGTTTTCCAGTATGCTGTCTATGTACTCGCGGTTGGTGTCGGTAATGAATATCTGGCCGAACCGCTCGCTTGCCACCAATTCGACTATCTTCTGCACGCGTTGGCTGTCCAACTTGTCGAATATGTCGTCCAGCAGGAGCAGGGGAGGTATGCCGTGCGTGCGTTTCAGGAAGTCGAACTGCGCGAGTTTCAGGGCTATCAGGTAGGTTTTGTTCTGCCCCTGTGAGCCGACCTGCTTGATGGGGTATTGGCCGAGCATCATTTCCAGTTCGTCCTTGTGTATGCCTTGTGTGCTGTAGCCCAGCAGGTGGTCGCGTTCGCGGGTGCGTCCGAAAGCCTCGCGCAGGTCGCGGTCGTGCAGTTGTGAGATGTAGCGCAAGCCGACGCTTTCCCTGTTCTCGGCAATGATGTTGTAGAATTCGATGAAAACCGGCGTGAACTGCTCGATGAACCGGCTGCGTTCGCGGTGGATGTATTCGGCATGGAATGCCATCCGGTCTTCCCAAACCTCGAACAACGACAGGTCGGGCAGGATGTCGTTTTTCAGCAGGGCGTTGCGCTGTTTCAGTGCGTTGTTGTAGCTGAGCAGGTGGTTCAGGTAGGTTTTGTCGTACTGCGATATGACACTGTCCATAAACTTGCGTCGCTCGTCGCTGCCGTCGGCAATCAGTTCCGCGTCGTCGGGCGATACCAGCACGAGCGGCAGCAGCCCGATGTGGTCGGTGAGCCGGTCGTAGGTTTTCTTGTTGCGCTTGAACTGTTTCTTCTGCCGCCTTTTCATGCCGCAGTGCACCTCTTCCGGGTTGTCGCGGAGCGTGTAGTTGCCTTGTATCAGGCAGAATTCGGCATCGTGCCCAATGTTTTGCGAGTCCATCAGGTTGGAGTGGCTCTTGCAGAACGACAGGTAATAGATAGCGTCGAGCACATTGGTCTTTCCCATGCCGTTCCGCCCGATAAAGCAGTTGATTTTGTCGGAAAACTGCAGGTTGGCTTCCTTGATGTTCTTGTAGTTCAATATGGAAAGCGCATCTAACTTCACGTTCGTTCTTTACAATTTGCGCGTCACGCTGTAGGTGGGTGTGCTCTCGTGTTTGTATTTGTTCACTGTGGTAACGACAAAGGTATACGTGCCCTTGAACTGTTTCCCCAATTCGTTCAGGTCTATGCAGTTGTCGGTTGTGCGGCACAGAATGTTGGTCGGGTCGTCCAGACTTTCGGCCTTCTTGCCTTTGAAAGCGTAGACGACATAGTATGCCGTGGCACAGCCGCCGTCTTCGTGCACGTGGTCCCACCACAGATATGCGTTTGTTCCGTCCTTGACGATGCGCAGGTTTTGCGGATGTGCGGGCGTATCCCCCTCAATGTTGCGGTTGATGGGGCACAGGGCCGGATATTTGTAGAAATTGGTTTGCAGGCTGTCGCACAGTCCCTGCAGGTTTTGCACAAAGCCTTTGGCACTGAAATAGACCGCTCCGTCTATTTCCGGGTGGCGTTTGTTCAGCTCCAATTGGCGCACCAGTTCGTTGGGGTTGCGCCAGGCGGCGGCCGCCTTCTGGCTGCCGAGCTGCGAGGCATAAAGCCCGATGTACAGGTTCCGGCCATAGCTGTTCTTGCTCCACCAGTCGGCCAGGATCTCATAATCGGCCACCTTCTTCCCGATTTCCCAATAGAGTTGCGGCACGACATAGTCTATGGTTCCCTCGCGGAGCCATTTCAGAATGTCTGCGTACAGGTCGTCATAGTTTTGTACGCCGGCCTGCGTGTCCGAACCGTTGGGGTCGTTCTTTTTGTTGCGCCACACGCCAAACGGGCTGATGCCGAATTCCACCCAAGGCTTTATGCTCTTGATGGTTTGTTGCAGTTCGCTGATAACCATGTTCACGTTGTTGCGCCGCCAGTCGTCTTTCTGGTCGGGCCGGAAGCCGCGCGGATGGGCCGCGAAGGTCTTGTCGTCCGGAAACTCCTTGCCTTTGACGCGGTAGGGGTAGAAATAGTCGTCGAAGTGAATGGCATCCACGTCGTAGCGTTCCACAATGTCGCGCACCACTTGGTTCAGGAATTGGCGCGTTTCGTCCAAGCCCGGATCGAAATACCATTTGTCGCCATATTCTACAAACCACTCCGGATGTTGGCGGTATATGTGGCTGTTGCTGAGCTGGCCGGTGCCGCCCGAGTTGGTCACGCGGTACGGGTTCAGCCACACGTGCACATCCATGCAGCGTGCATGCGCTTCCTCAATGACGAACTGCAGGGGATCGTAATAGGGTTGCGGGGCTTTTCCCTGTTTGCCGGTCAGCCACTGCGACCAAGGCTCTAAGCCGGACGGGTAGAAGGTGTCGGCCGTCGGCCTTATCTGGAATATGATTGCGTTGATGTTGTTGGCGGCAAAGGTGTCGAGCATGGCACGCATTTCCTGTCTTTGCAGTGCGGGTTGTGTCTTGGCAGAGAGGCTTGGCCAATCGATGTTTGCCACTGTGGCTATCCATACGGCGCGCATTTCGCGTTTTTTCGGTTGTGCATGAAGCAGGGAGGAAAAGAGGATGCAACATGCAAGCAGTGCGGTTGTCTTTTTCATGTTTTTTTTGTTTGGCGTGAATTTTATTGTGCGGCAAAAGTACGCAATAAATATCGGATATGCAAAAGCGGTCGCGGACTGCCGGTAATTGCCTTTACCATACCCGTCGGTTGGATACATGAAAGCGTA
>CAYUYS010000148.1:0-1580 GCA_964449415.1 uncultured Paludibacteraceae bacterium
TCGTGATGTAGGCACATCACACATCGTGATGTAGGCACATCACACATCGTGATGTGTAGCGCATCACACATCGTGATGTGGACGCATCATGCACCGTGATGTAGGCACATCATGCATCGTGATGTAGGCACATCATGCATCGTGATGTG
This sequence comes from uncultured Paludibacteraceae bacterium, assembly GCA_964449415.1. GTDB lineage: Bacteria > Bacteroidota > Bacteroidia > Bacteroidales > Paludibacteraceae > CALUNA01. Next base: position 150 of record CAYUYS010000148.1, read on the forward strand.
CCCTTATCATTCGGCAATATCTGCCAAGGGGACGGGAAAAGAGCTGTTTACCGCAACTTTTTCATTATCCATTATTCTGTAATTTCATTCAACCAATAGGTTCATAAAACGAAAGCCAATGTACCTTGCCCCGATTCGCGGCTTTTGCACATTGGCTTTATCCGGTTGTTTCTACCGGGGCGTTAGGAGTTCATCGACAACAAAAACTCCTCGTTGTTGTCCGTGCGTTCCATGCGGTCTTTCAGAAACTCCATGGCTTCCAGCGAAGTCATGTCGGCCAGGTGCCGGCGCAAAATCCACATGCGGTTCAGGGTATCCTGGTCGAGCAGCAAATCGTCGCGGCGCGTGCTGGAGGCCATGATATCCACGGCCGGGAAGATACGTTTGTTCGACAAGCGGCGGTCGAGCTGCAACTCCATGTTGCCCGTTCCCTTGAATTCTTCAAAAATAACCTCGTCCATTTTGGAGCCCGTATCAATCAGGGCGGTGGCAATTATGGTCAGGCTGCCGCCGTTCTCTATGTTGCGTGCCGCGCCGAAAAAGCGTTTGGGCTTGTGCAGCGCATTGGCATCCACGCCGCCGGAAAGGACTTTGCCGGAGGCCGGTGCCACCGTGTTGTAGGCGCGCGCCAGACGCGTAATGGAGTCGAGCAGGATAACCACGTCGTGCCCGCATTCCACCAGGCGTTTGGCTTTTTCGTGCACAATGCCGGCCACTTTCACGTGTTTCTCGGCCGGTTCGTCGAAGGTGGAGGAAATGACCTCGGCCCTGACGCTGCGGGCCATGTCCGTAACCTCTTCCGGGCGTTCGTCTATCAGCAGCACAATCATGAACACTTCCGGGTGGTTGGCGGCAATGGCGTTGGCTATTTCCTTTAGCAACACTGTCTTGCCGGTTTTCGGTTGTGCCACTATCAGGCCGCGCTGTCCTTTGCCGATAGGCGAAAACAAGTCGATGACACGGCACGAAAGCGGGTCGTTCTTGCCTGTGGTCAGGGTAAATTTCTCGTTCGGGAAAAGCGGCGTCAAGTGTTCGAAGGCCATGCGGTCGCGCACAAATTCCGGCGAGCGGCCGTTGATTTTGCTTACTTTGACAAGCGGGAAATACTTTTCGCCGTCTTTGGGCGGACGAATATCGCCGGTTACTGTGTCGCCCGTTTTCAGGCCGAAAAGTTTCACTTGCGACTGCGAAACATAAATATCGTCCGGCGAGGAAAAGTAGTTGTAGTCGGACGAACGCAGAAAGCCGTAGCCTTCCGGCATTACTTCCAGCGTGCCTATGCCTTGCAGGAAGCCCTCAAAATCGTAGGGTTTGTCCTTTTTTTCATTGTTTTTCGGTTGTGCGGGCTGCTGTGCCTGTTCCGGCTGTGCCGGCGGGTTGTTCTCTTGGATGTTGTCCGCTGCAGGCAAGCTGTCATCCTGTTTTGCCGGC
>CAYUYS010000148.1:1680-4618 GCA_964449415.1 uncultured Paludibacteraceae bacterium
TACCGCAACCTTGCGCTGCGAATTGTCAATGGCCTGCTGATCCAGAATGGCGTATATCAGCGCTTCTTTTTTTATCGAACTCGATACTTTCAATCCCAATTCTTTGGCTATTGCATTCAATTCAGGAAGGGTTTTTGCATTCAACTGCAAAATAGTGAAGTTATTACTCATAAAATACAGGTAAAAAACACGATATTACAAAACCGTCTGCACTACGGTCATATCGTACAAATAAGAATGTTAACAGATAGAATAAATTAAAAACGGGTTTGTTTTTAATGCGTGTTTTGGAAAACGCCGCAAAGGTATAACTTTTTTTCCATCCTGCAAAATATCTTTTCTCAGCCCACGCGCACTTGCTGAAAGGTGTTGACCAGCTCTTTCCGATACGGTGCTTCCACGCGGATGTAGTTTTCCGTAAAGCCGTGCATGACAGCGCCGGTTTGCTTGCTTTCCCACAACACGGTAGCCTCGTAGCCTTTGTGTGCCGCGTAAAATTGTTCCGTCTTGCGCGCCGACAAGGCATGCAGCAAATCGCTGCGGCGTTTTTTCTCCTGCGGCGAAACCGTATAAGGAATTTTCAGCATTTCCGTGTTCGGGCGTTCGGAATAGGTAAACACGTGCAGTTGCGATATGTCCAAGCTTTCTATGAAACGGCAGGCATCGGCAAAAAATGCTTCCGTCTCGCCGCGGACACCGACAATCACATCCACGCCGATAAAGGCGTGCGGCATCACCGTTTTGATTTTGGAAACCTTGGCGGCAAAAAGCTCGCGGGTGTAACGCCGTTTCATCAGTTGCAACACCTCGTTGCTGCCGCTCTGCAGGGGAATGTGGAAATGCGGTGCGAAATGCGCCGACGAAGCCACATAATGGATAATCTCGTCAGTGAGCAGGTTAGGCTCTATGCTGGAAATGCGGTAGCGGACATCGGCCGGGATGGCATCGAGCGCCTTGATGAGGTCTAAGAAAGTCTCGCCGGTCGTTTTGCCGAAATCACCGATATTCACGCCGGACAGGACAATTTCCTTCGCACCGCCCGCAATGGCGTTTTCCGCTTCGGCCACCAGCGAGGCAATGGTGCCGTTCCGACTTTTGCCGCGCGCCAGCGGAACCGTGCAATACGTGCAGAAATAATCGCAACCGTCCTGCACTTTCAGGAAAAAGCGCGTGCGGTCGTCTTTTGAACACGCACCGTGAAACGCATCGCTCCTTCGAATGGGGCTGCAGTGCACTTGCGCGACCTGGTTTTGGCTGTATTTTTCCAGAAAAGCCGGAATGTCAAATTTCTCGTTCATGCCCAGCACCAAATCCACGCCCTCAATGGCGGCCACTTCGTCCGGCTTCAATTGGGCATAACAGCCGGTTACAATCAGAACGGCATTTGGATGCTCGCGGCGTATCTTGTGAATGGCTTGGCGGTCTTTGCGGTCGGCAGTTTCGGTTACGGAGCAGGTGTTTACAATACAAACGCCGGCTTCCTCGCCCGCCTTTGCCTTACGGAATCCCATTTGCTGCAACTGCCTGCCTACCGACGATGTTTCTGCAAAGTTCAGTTTGCAGCCCAAGGTATGGAAAACGTATGTCTTGCACAACATAGGTTATTCGAAACGCAAATGCTTGATGGTCTTGCTGTTGTGTTGCAACGACATCAGCGATTTAATACCGATTCTCAAATGTTCTTCCACATAATTGGCCGTGACGTGCTTGTCGCTCTCCGAAGTCTTGATGCCGTCGGGCTGCAGCGGCATGTCCGAAACCAACAGCAATGCGCCTGTGGGTATGCTGTTGTGGAATCCGACGGAAAAGAGCGTCGCGGTTTCCATATCGACCGCCAGGGCGCGCGTACTGCGCAGGTAGTTGCAGAACGCTTCATCGTGTTCCCATACGCGGCGGTTGGTTGTGTAGACGGTGCCGGTCCAGTAATCGTGCCCGAAGTCGCGGATATTTGACGAAACGGCGCGCTGCAGGTTGAACGCCGGCAAAGCCGGAATTTCCGGAGGAAAATAGTCGTTGGATGTTCCCTCGCCACGGATAGCCGCACTCGGCAGAATGTAATCGCCTACGCGGTTCTTGTCGCGCAAGCCGCCGCATTTGCCCAAAAACAAGACCGCCTTGGGATGTATGGCTGACAAAATATCCATGATAATGGCGGCATTCGGGCTGCCCATACCAAAATTGATAATCGTGATGCCCTTGGCAGATGCATTGATCATATTGCCGTCACGGCCCAAAACCGGCACATCGAACCATTGGGCAAACAGTTCGACATAATTGTTGAAATTGGTCAGCATGATATAATCGTCAAACCGGTCTAACGGACGTTTGGTGTAGCGTGGCAGCCAATTTTCCACAATTTCATCTTTCGTTTTCATAATAGTTGGATTTTTTAAATTGTCAGTCTAATCGCCAAGAACATAAACCAGTCCCGGACTTCCGAAAAAATCTGTTTATCTTTGCAAAACAGAACACAAAGGTACAAAAATGTTTCAACTCAACCTACCCTCTTTTGATTTTAAGTTGAAAAAATCGGATAAAAAACACCTGATTTACGATGAGTGGCGCAAAAAGTATGTTGTGCTGACACCCGAAGAATGGGTCAGGCAACATTTTTTGCATTTTTTAGTCAACCACTTGCATTTCCCGGCCGGGCTGCTGGCTGTGGAGCAAGTTTTGGACGTGAACGGCATGCAAAAACGTTGCGATGCCATAGCCTATGCACCTACAACCGAACCGCTGGCCATTATTGAACTGAAAGCGCCGCATGTCGAATTGTCGCAGGAGGTTTTTGATCAGGTAGCCATCTACAACAGTCGCCTGCAAGTGGATTGTTTTTTCATCAGCAACGGGCAGGAACATTACGCCTGCCGCACCGACCGGAGCACGGCCAGTTACCAATTTTACCGGCAGTTACCTGAATACGAGCAATTGCTGAACG
>CAYUYS010000149.1:0-4608 GCA_964449415.1 uncultured Paludibacteraceae bacterium
GCAAAGAAATGCCGGAACTTTCTACTTGGAAAGATGAAATGCCTGATGTGATGTTTTTTTCATCCACTTACGAAGCTCCTGAAATAGCAAAACAGGTTCTTGACAAAGTTCGGTTTAACTGGATTCCCCTTGTAAACGATACCTTGTTCAAGGAATTTATAGGCAACAACGGCTATCCGCTTACTATTGTGGTGGACAAAAGCGGAAAAATTGCCGCTTTTGAGTATGGCACTTCTCCTGAGCAAAGAGCATCCCTGAAAAACAAGATTTTGGAACTTCGCTAAACGTCTATCATGGCGCTGCGTCGTAATTAAACCGCGCCCCAAAAGTTTTGTCTCTAACTTTTGGGGCGCAATCCATTCTAACGATCTCTCCGGTAGGGAGTTTTTCAAACGAACTTATAGATACACCATTCGTCGTATTTGTCGCCGGGCCGTAACACCGGGCTTGGGAAGAACGGCAGGTTGGGAGCATTCGGGAAACCTTGTGCTTCCAGGCAGACGGCATGTTGCACGTCATATTTTTTACCGTATTTTCCAACATTCTGTTCTACCCAGTTTCCGGTATAGACTTGCATGCCGGGCAGGGTGGTGTACACTTCCATGGTCCGATTGCCGGCCGATATGTAACCGGCCAATGCACAATCGCCTTGTTGCGCCTTGTTGATAATCCAGTTGTTGTCCAGTCCGCGGCCTATGGCAAAGAACGGGTCGTCGATGCGCTCCCCGATTACTTGTGCGTTCCGGTAATCCATCGGTGTGCCGGTTACGCTCTTTATCTCGCCGGTCGGCGATTGTGTATCGTCTATTTCCGTGTAAAAATCGGCATTGAGTTGAAGTACGTGGTCGCGTATGTCGCCTTCGCCGGCTCCTTTCAGGTTAAAATAGGCGTGGTTGGTAAATCCGACAATGGTCGGCTTGTCGGTTGTGGCTTCGTAGTGGATGCTCAGTGCATTGTCTTCGGTTAGGGCGTAGGTTACAACCACTGTCAGTGTGCCGGGATAGTTCTCTTCGCCGTCAGCCGAAATGTATTGTAGTTTCAGGCTGCTTTCCGAAACTTCCAGCACGTCCCATACTTTCTGGTTGAAACCAATATTACCACCGTGCAGATGGTTGGTGCCGTTGTTTATGGCCAGTTGGTATTGCTTGCCATCCAAAGTGAATTTGCCGTCTTTGATGCGATTGGCAAAACGCCCTACAACCGTATTGAAATAGGTTTCTTTTTCCAGCCACTCGTCCAGTGTTTCGAAGCCGAGCACGACATCTGCCAGCTTGCCATCTTTGTCCGGCGCAAAAAGCGTAACGATTTTAGCTCCATAGTTGGTGATGTCGGCATACATCCCGTTTCGGTTTTTCAGCGTGAACAGGCCCACTTGTTTGCCATCCACGGTTTTGTCGAAAGATGCTTTATTAACCATATTCTTTTGTTTTAATGGTTATTCTACGCGGCGTGCGCCATCGCCGATTTCTGCAATGTAGAAGTCGGGTTTAATACCGGTTTTGGCTTCGTAATTGGCACCTACTTGTTGGATGAAGGTGTCGATGGCTTCGTCCTTGACCAATGAAACCGTGCAGCCTCCGAATCCACCGCCGGTCATGCGCGAGCCGATGACACCGTCTATTTTCCAGGCTTCCTCAGCCAGGGTGTCCAATTGCAGACCTGTTACCTCGTAATCATCGCGCAACGAAACGTGAGAAGCATTCATGAGTTTTCCGAAAGCAACTATATCGCCCGATTTCAGGGCTTTTACAGCATCTGTGGTGCGTTGTACCTCACCGACAACGTGGCGGGCACGCTTGTGTGCAACAGGGTCGGTTATGGCGTTTTCGATGGTTTTGAATTCGGCTTCGGTCAGCTCTGCCAGATACTTGATGGGGCGGACCTTGTTGATTTGCTCTACCGCCAGTTTGCATTCTGCCACACGCTGGTTGTATGCGCCGGAATCCAGTTTGTGAGGGCTGTGTGTGTTGCTGATAACGACTTTTATACCTTCCAATTTCACGGGAACCAATTCAAATTGCAAGGTGTCGCAATTCAGGAAAATGGCGTGGTCTTTTTTGCCTTGTGCGCTTGCAAACTGGTCCATAATGCCGCAGTTGACCAAGGCGAACTCGTGTTCCGACAATTGCCCGATTTTAGCCAACTCCGTACGGTCGTAACCGGTGCCCAATTGCTCGTTGAAAGCATAAGCGGTTACTACTTCGAGGGCGGCGGATGACGAAAGACCGGCCCCGTTGGGCACATTTCCCCAAATCAGGATGTCGTAACCTTGCTCTATTTTTACGCCACGTTTTACAAATTGCGCAATGCATCCGAGCGGATAATTCACCCAGCTGTTCGACAACGGTGTGGTCAGCTGGTCAAAGTTGAGCGTTACGGTTTCCGGCTGATTAAGCGACTTGAAGCGCATTACCTTGTCATCGTTACCGGCCAAAAGCAAATAGGTACCGAAACTCAAGGCACACGGAAATACGAAACCACCGTTGTAGTCAGTGTGTTCGCCAATCAGATTTACACGGCCGGGCGAAAAATACACAGCCTCGGCAACTTTACCATAAGCAGTCTGAAAAGCTGCTTTAAGTTCTTGTACTGTCATAAAGAAAAAATTAGAGGATTGTTAATGATACATTATCTTTTTTATACTCAAAAAGCAGCCGCAAATATACGGAAAAAACAACCGGAAAAATGGTGCTGAAAACGTGTTTTGCAGCATAAAAACGGCTGACAAACTGACAGCAAAGCGTTTTGGCAAACTAATTGACAGGGGGCGGGCGGGAAAAATGAATGATTGAAAAAAACATGAAAAAGGAAAAGAAGAATCATACGGAAGCGAATGTGACCGAACCGGAAAAAGAGCTTCAGAATGTGGTAGAACAGGCAAACGAACCGGTTGACGACACGCAGCCCGCAGAAGAACCAAAGGATTCCGGTTGTGATGAAAACGAAACTCGCATGGCGGAACTGACTGCAAAATGTGCCGATTTGGCAGATAAGAATCTAAGGCTTATGGCAGAGTTTGACAATTACCGCAAACGCACGCTTAAGGAAAAATCGGACATCATAAAGTCGGCCGGCGAAAGCATTTTTGTAGACATGTTGCCGCTGATAGATGATTTTGAACGCGCAAGAGCGGCCATGCAAACTACCGAAGACATAGCCTCTGTCAGGGAAGGAATTGATTTGATATACAATAAGTTCGTAAATTTCCTGAACCAAAAGGGAGTAAAAGCAATTGATACGGAGAATGCCGAATTCAACGTGGAGTTTCACGAAGCAATAACCACACTCCCGGCTCCGACGGAAGAACAGAAAGGTAAGATTATCGACTGCGTGACAAAAGGTTATACCTTGAATGACAAAGTAATCCGTTTCAGTAAGGTTGTAGTAGGAGAATAAGGTCCGTTAATGGGCAGAGCAAATCTGCAGAGGGTAACAATATGGCAAAAAGAGATTATTACGAAGTGCTTGGCGTTCCGAAAACAGCCACGGCAGCCGACATAAAGAAAGCATATCGCAAAAAAGCGATACAGTATCATCCGGACAAAAATCCGGGTGACAAGGAGGCCGAAGAAAAATTCAAGGAAGCCGCCGAAGCCTATGAAGTGCTGAGCGATGAAAACAAGCGCGCCCGATACGACCAGTTTGGACATGCCGGTGTGGGCGGTGCCGCCGGAGGAGGTTTCCAAGGAGGCGGTATGAGTATGGAAGATATTTTCTCGCAGTTCGGCGATATCTTTGGCGGACATTTCGGCGGGTTCGGCGGATTTGGTGGCTTTAGCGGCTTTGGTGGAAGTAGTCGGGGCAAACGGGTTCGCAGAGGCAATGATTTGCGTGTGAAGGTCAAACTGACATTGGCCGAAATAGCAACCGGAGTTGAGAAAAAAATCAAAGTGAAAAAACTCGTCCCCTGCTCACATTGCGATGGCACGGGTGCAGCCGGCGGATCGTCTATGGAAACATGTACGAATTGCCACGGCACGGGGCGGGTAACACGCGTGCAACAGACCATTTTGGGCGCTATGCAGACGCAGACGGAGTGCTCCGTTTGTGGCGGCGAAGGTCAGATTATTAAAAACAAATGCCCGCATTGCCACGGCGAAGGCGTTGTCAAAGCCGAAGAAATTATCAGCATAAACATCCCGGCCGGCGTAATGGAAGGCATGCAGTTGCAAATGAGCGGCAAAGGAAATGCCGCACGGCGCGGGGGCGTAAACGGAGATCTGCTGATTCTGATAGAAGAAGAACCTCACCCCGAGTTGGTAAGGGATGAAAACGATTTGATATACAATTTGCTGCTAAGTGTTCCCGTCGCCACACTCGGCGGCCAGGTAGAAGTGCCTACCGTCACAGGCAAAGTGAAAATATCCATCGCGCCCGGAACGCAACCGGGCAAAGTCCTGCGTTTGCGCGGAAAAGGATTACCCAACGTCAACTCCTACGGAACGGGCGATTTGCTGATAAACATAGGCGTGTATATCCCGGAAAAATTGAACAAGGAAGAAAAGAAACTGATGGAGCAATTGGCCGCTTCGGAAAATATCGCTCCGAACGCTACCGACAAGCACAATTTCTTCAGCAACTTTAAAAACATGTTCCGTTAAAGAACGA